>MGVM01000147.1:0-161 GCA_001800495.1 Elusimicrobia bacterium RIFOXYB2_FULL_48_7 | reverse complement strand
TCTTCGAAAATACTTGAAAATTACACGGGAGTGTACAATGCCACCGTGGTTGACAAGCTCCGGGAAGCCGGCGCGGTGATCATAGGGAAAACCAACATGGATGAATTTGCCATGGGGTCCTCCACTGAAAATTCGGCGTTTAAGATAACCAGAAACCCATG
>MGVM01000146.1 GCA_001800495.1 Elusimicrobia bacterium RIFOXYB2_FULL_48_7 | reverse complement strand
CGGTATTTTTTGTACCCTTCTAATGTTCCCAAAATACCCTTTTAGCGTTCCCAAAAGTACCCTTTTTGAGGTTACGTAACAAACTTTTAAAAAAACCTTGACTTTCCACGTTTTCATGCTATAACATAGTAGAGAATACCAATCAATCATATCATTCATACCATTTGATAAGGAACTATATAATAGGAAGGAACCCACAATGACGTTCGGAACACTAAACTTCGTAAGCTCAAAACTCCTATACCTGCAGATAGCCGATGTGATCGAACAGAAGATAAAAAACAACGAGATCGCTGTCAGCCAGAAAATCCCCCCTGAAAGAGAACTCTCCAAAACCTTTGGTGTCAGCATAGACACTATCAAGGGCGCCCTGGCCAAGCTTGAAAAAGAGGGTTACATTTCCCGCAGGCGCAGGCACGGCACGGTGGTAATCAATGCTCAGCCGCCTGTCATGACAGGGCTGAGCGCCCAGAGCGATATCTGCGTAGTCGTCTGCACGGGCACCGTCCGCACCACCATCGGAGACCCGGCATTTTATGACCGCATCAGCGGGGTTGAAAGCAAGGTGAAAGAACAGAAATTGAACCTGGTATTCAAAACCGTTTCTCCGGACGACGGCGGTATTGAACTTGAAGACGGCGGCAAAAAAACCGGGGGGTTGGTACTGGCCGGTAACATTACTGAAGCGCATATACAAATGGCCAGAAAAACCCGCAAACCGTACGTACTCATAGGCGACGTGTTCCAGAAGGGGTTCATTGAAGACACCGCCGATGTCGTTACTACCAGCAGTTTTGATACCTCTTATAGGTCCACGAAATACCTGGTTGAACTGGGGCACAAAAGAATCGTTTATATAACCAACGAGATCGCCAGGTTTCCCTGGGAACTGGATTCATTCGACGGGTATAAGCAGGCGCTGAAGGAAGGGGGCCTTGAGTTTGACAACAGCCTGGTGGTAGAAACCTTCTCTCCCCGCCCGGATAATGTCGCGCAAGCGGTAAAAATTTTCCTGGAAAAACAAACCGGGTTCACGGCTATGTATGGCGGGCTTAACCAGGAGTACTATTTCGGGATAATGAGGGCGTTCAAGGAAAAAAATATCCGCGTTCCGGAGGATATCAGCCTGATGGTTTGCGATGATATTCCAGGCATGACAAAAATATATTACGATATTTACAAGCTTGGCGAATTGGCCGTAGAGCGGCTTATAGAGCGCCTCACAAACCCCGGCTGGAAGCCGGAAAGAGTTTTGCTTCCGGGACACTTGGTTGAGGGCGACACCACCAGGAGACTGGAGGCAGCGATATGAAAATGTTTGTAGTTGCCGATTCATCGGCTATTTTAAAAAGAGCCCATAAATGGGCAACTACCTGCAGTCTGTTAGTTTTACTGGCTCCATCCGTTAACTCCGCTGTCCTTACTCCCGACAGTCTCTCTGACATTGATGTCCAGGCGAAGATAAACATCGCAGTTGACGGTGACACCATCCAGCTTCCCGTAGGGATAAGCACCTGGAGCACAGGGATAACGCTTTCAAATAAAGCTATCACTCTCCGCGGCTCAGGGGTTGTTGATCCCAGCCGCACGCTTGTGATAACCAGGTGCACGAACACGGTCACGATAAACGGCCAGGATGGCAAACCCTGGCGCGTCACGAATATGGTTTTTCAGGACGGGGTGTACGGGTCCAGCTACCGCGCCATATACGTAATGGGAAACTGCAAGAACTGGCGCATTGACCACTGCATTTTCCGCGACAATATATCAGCCATTTTTGCCAGGCGCGGGCAGGGCGCCGCCAATCTTTCCTACGGGCTGGTGGATCACTGCACTTTTTACGCAAGTTTCGTTATGTGGTCGGCTGCGTTCAATTCGGTGCAGGTGGGATCCGACGGCGATACTTCTTGGACCCGTCCGCTTGAACTGGGCACGTCCAACGCGCTTTATTTTGAGGATAATTTTTTTGATTACCCGGACCATTTCAACACGAACATCAATTTCAAGCACGGCGGCCGCATAGTGTTCAGGTACAACAAGAGCAACATAAGCATAGAGCAGTACAACAACGACAGCGATGACAGCGGGCGTGGGAATTTCAGCCTTGAGGTTTATAACAATGTGTTCGGTACAGGCCGCCGCGGGGGCGGCGAACCCATGTGTTTTTACGGCGGGACCGGCGTGGTTTTCGACAATACTGTTCTTAACGACGGCAGTTTCAACCGGTATACTTTTACTCTGGGGTATTACGGGATCATACAGCCGTTCAACTACAATTGGGTCGCGGGCGGATGGACCCAGTGCGACGGGGAAAGCCCTTACGACGGCAACCTGGCCGAAGAGACAGGGAGTGTGACGGGCGCGGTTGCCTCCACCATCACTCTTGTCTGCGCCGGCAAAAACTGGACTGTCAACCAGTACAGGGGTAATTGGGTTTGGAATCTCACGGACAACAGCAAGGCGTTCATAACATCGAACACGTCAAATACTATCACCGCGTCATTGTACTCAGTCGCAAAAAGGGGCCTTGTCTACGCGACCGGCGTATCGGTGGCATCGTTCACCGCGCGCTACGAAAATTTCTCTTCCAACCAGTGGGTTGGCTATTACGCCCTTAACGTGAAGGATTTCAGCCGCGGCATTATCACCTCAAATACAAGCAGTGTCATATACGCGGCTTTGTCGGAAGGATCCACTAATACATGGCGTCCCGGGAACGGCGGTTTCAAGATAGTTTCCTACACTCCAACGCCGGGTTCGGACTTCCAGTGGCAGCCGGGCGATTCGTTCAGGATAACCAACGGCTGGCCGTGCTTCGACCAGGTGGGCAGGACTTTCGGGACTGATACCGTAGACGGTACTACGGTACAGAAATCGGTCCCTTTGTATTTATGGAATAACAACCTTGCCGGGGCGCCTTTATACTGCACATACAACACTGGTTTGCAGCCCCAGAATTATATCAAGCCGAACAGGGATTACTACGAGTGTTCAAGTTACGCGGATGCCCAGTCCAAGGGCATGGTTTACACACCCTACACCTACCCGCACCCGCTGACACTGCTGGACGTAGTTGATCCCAGCTCGCCGATAGCGCCTTCGGCGGTCTATGACGGCACCGGCGCGGATGTTGATGTTACATATTCAACAACAGTCCTTCACGCCAACTGGACGGCTGGCGCCGACCCTGAAAGCGGTATATCCGGCTATCAATTCGCTGTCGGTATAACAGCCGGCGGCGGCGAGCTTGTCGGGTGGAACACGATAGGCAATGTTACTAGTACCACAACATACAAGAATCTTCTCGACGGCATCCGTTACTATTTCAGTATTCGCTCGGTAAATGGCCTTGGGCTCGTGAGCACAGGTACGGCTGTTTCCGATGGGCAAAACGTTGCATTTGACAGCTGGCCGCCCAATTGGGGCAATGGTTCAACTGTCCGGGATGGCACTGGTATAGATATCTCAACAACGATATCAACTACGCAATTAAGCGCCAACTGGGACGCTGCAACAGACACTGAATCCGGTGTTTCGGGCTACCAGTACGCTATTGGTATGACACTAGGGGGTACGGAAACACTTGGGTGGCAAACACCAATAAGCACGCGGACGGTCACGCATAGTGGTTTGAACTTAAGTATTGGCTCAACGTATTATTTTACGGTTAAAGCGGTAAATGGTTTCGGTATTGCTGGTTTGGCACTGAACTCAAACGGGGTAGTTGTGGTAAGCACTGCAGATGCCACGCCTCCCGGCCCGCCTTCATCGGTGCGCGATGGAGCAACTCCAGGTTTTGATATATCAGCTACTATTTCAATTGCAACGTTATCCGCCAATTGGAGCGCCGGTTCGGATACTGAATCAGGAATAACGGGTTATCAATACGCCGTAGGTACCTCGGCGGGCGCCTCGGATACTGCCGGATGGACAACAATAGGAAACGTATTGGTGGTATCAAGAAGTAGCCTAATATTAACTGCCGGAACGACATATTATTTCAGTGTAAAATCTATTAATGGGAATAACCTGGTAAGCGCTGCAGCTAACTCAAACGGTCAATATGTCATAGCAGTAGATACCGGCAGTCCAAGCCCGCCTCCGAACATAATGGTAGTTCGCGATGGTACCGGTGAGGACGTATCTTTTACAACATCTCTTACTCAATTAAACGCTAACTGGGACGCAGTAGTTGATCCGCAGGGAATAGAAAAATACTGGTATGCTATCGGCACTTTGCCGGGAAACGCTAATACTCAGAGTTGGACGGATAATGGACAGATCACATTCTTTAACGCTGCCGGGCTGGTTTTGTCTGAAGGCACGACTTATTATGTAAGTGTAAAAGCCGAAAATGGGGCTGGTTATCAAAGTTCGGCCACCACGTCCAACGGGCAGGTTGTGTTGCCGCCGGACACTACGCCGCCGGGGATATCATTAGTTACGGCGCAAAACATCACTGCGAACACCGCCGCCGTCGCCTGGACAACAGATGAAGGAGCCACCACGCTTGTAGAATACGGCAGGACAACCAGTTATGGTACGCAGACCATAGAAGATATTTCGTTTACGCTCAACCATAGTGTTGCGCTTACGGGCTTGATAGGGAACAGCGAATACCATTACCGGGTGATAAGCCGTGACACAAGCGGCAACGAAACAACCAGCTCGGATTACACCTTCACTACCTCCGCGCCGGCACAACCGGTAAGTGAAACTATCCACGCGTATCCGAACCCCTGCAGAATATCTGCTGCGAACCCCGCGAAATTCCGCATTGCAAATATGGCAGGCGGTGAAGTCGCGGTTTATGCGGTCAGCGGGCGGTTGATAAGGAAGCTCACAAACGCTTCTGCCGCTGAGATACAGTGGGACGGCAAAAACGCCGACGGCCAGAATGTCGGCCGCGGGATTTATATATACAAGATCACAAACACCGCCGGTGATACCGTAACCGGCAAGCTAGCATTAACCAAATAATGGGGACTAATGGGGACTGTCCCCGGTTTTGGGGGACTGTCCCCATTAGTCACATTAATCAGGAGCAGCCAATGAAAATCGCTGAAGCATTCAGAAAAATAACCAGAACCGTCCCTGTTATTCTGTTGGCAGTTTCTGTTTACGCCGACATCCACGTCTCCACCTCCGTTGACAGAGGTGCCGTGCAGTACGCTATCAGCCAGGCAAGCGATGACGATACCGTGCTGATTCCGCCCGGCATTTCAACCTGGACGGGCAATATAACCATTACAAAAGGCATCACGCTCAAGGGTTCCGGCGTTGACCAGACCGTAATAATAGACAGCACCACCAACAATTATCAGTCAGCTTCAAAACCGATATACATGAATGTGGAAGCAGGCAAGAAGTGGAGAATTACCGGGTTAAAATTCATCACGTCTTCCGATAAGCCCACCGGCGCTGACCAAATGATAGGCATCGACGGGTTGTGCAGGGAATGGCGCGTGGACCACTGCCGGTTCGAGGACATGACAGGCGCGTTAAGGGTCCTGAATGTAGATACCATGGGAGTTGTGGACAACTGCACGTTTTACTACTTCAGGGAATTTCCAAGCACGGAAGGAGCCATGCGCATACAAGGGGATGTGGAAACGGCAAATACAGGACCCCTTACCATGGGCACGTCAAACGCGGTTTACATGGAAGACAATTACATGACCTGCCTCTATAATCTCAACGGCGGCAACGTGAATTTCATGCATACATCCGCGCGTTCGCGCTATGTTATAAGGCACAATATTATCAACAACTCCAAGCTTGAACAATACAGCAGCGGCCTCGCGTGTAAGAGGGGCCCGGTATCGGGCGAGATTTATGACAACATTTTTTCCGGCAAGGGTTCTTGCGCTGTTTGGATAGAAGGCGGGACGGCAATAGTGGCAAACAACAATTTTTACGACCAGAACGACGATATAACGGTCGGGCTTTACAGGACAGCTTTTTCCTACGGCGGAAGCTGCCAGCCCATAAACAATTCCGTGTGTAACGGGTTAACCTGCCTGGACGGCAATATGCCCGTTGAGCCGTTGTCGGCCAGCACCGGCGCGCACACCGGGGGGAACAACCAGGAAACCCTGGCCTGCGCCGGCAAAAACTGGACGGTTAACCAGTGGGTTGGTTACGCGCTCTGGAATA
>MGVM01000145.1:4732-6174 GCA_001800495.1 Elusimicrobia bacterium RIFOXYB2_FULL_48_7 | reverse complement strand
TATTTTCTTGATCACCTTGAAAGGCAGGTCTTCCTTCGATTCAAGGTAAAAACGCACGATAACTTCCATTACAAGGCCCAGCAGAAGGCAGATAATGCTTACTGACCACAGCAGGAAACCTATGAAAAACAGCGGGCTGAGCCATTCGCCGGAAAAAAACAGTTTTCTCACGAAAACAAACGCATTGACGGCAAACCCTGACAGAAAAAGGAACAGCGCAATCCCCCCGAAAACATATATGGGCCTTGTCAGGTATGAAAGCAGGAACTTGACCACCATCAGGTCAAGGATGACCTTTAGAGTCCTGTTGATGCCGTATTTTGATTTGCCGTGTATCCTTTTCCTGTGATTCACAATCACTTCGGTTATCTTGGCGCCCTGCCAGTAGCAGTAAGCCGGAAGCAGGCGGTGCATTTCACCGTAAATGGCGTAATTGCCCAGGACTTCCCTCTTATAGGCTTTCAATGTGCAGCCGAAATCGTGTATTTTTAAGCCGGTGAAATACGAGATTATCCAGTTGGCTACCTTGCTTGGCAGGATCTTCGTAAGGAACTTATCGTTCCTGTTTTTTCTCCAGCCGCTTACGACATCGTAGCCCTGTTCTATCTGTTCAAGCAGGACCGGTATGTCGCGTGGGTCGTTTTGCAGGTCCCCGTCAAGCATTACTATGACCTCTCCGATAGAATTCTTGATTCCCGTGGAAATGGCCGCGGTCTGGCCGTAATTGCGGTTCAGCTGGATGACCATCTTGAGCAGGTCGCCCTTTACTTCTTCAAGAACTTTGAGGGTATTGTCCGTGGAGCCGTCGTCAATGAAAATAACCTCGGTCGTGTACTTGATTTTCTTGACGACTTCCGCAAGTTCAAGGTATAGCCGCTTGACGTTCTCTTCTTCGTTGTAAATTGGGATGATAATGCTTAAGTTCTTTTCCATACGATGTTATTATAGCATTATTTTTTTGCGCCGCAAAACCCCTCTTCTGTTTCTCAGGCTTCAGAAGTAGTTACTCTGTCTGCTTTAGGTCAAACCGACAAAAAAACTCCACTTAACAGAAATGATGGGTTGAATTATTTAAAACTTCCAAGATAAGGAAAATAAAGTTTCAGATTTATCTTCTGAGTTGTTTAATATTTTGCTATCTAAATAAGCAATATCAAAACCAAGATGTTTCATTTGAAAGCCTGTTCCATATGTAACAAATCTTTCGTTTGTATTAACAATGTCTTTGCGTGTATAGTCAGGTTTGTCAAATATTCCAAATCTCAAAGGAAGCTTATTATTCAAGATATAATACTCAACACCTATCCCTGTTTCAATAACATCAAATAAACCTGCATCAACTATTGTCACATCGCCAATTCTTTTTGCTTCTGACCATTTATATAACATTAAATCTGCGCTTATAGTAATTCCATCTTTTATATATGCAATACCAAGCCCTG
>MGVM01000145.1:1076-4700 GCA_001800495.1 Elusimicrobia bacterium RIFOXYB2_FULL_48_7 | reverse complement strand
TCTAGCCACTCTGTACTTTCAATGGGCATAGCTTCGTGCTTTAATGTTTTCCAAGATATTTCTGTCTTTGGCCAATATCTGAATCCCAGTTTAAATAATTCATTTATATTATATATACAACCAAAATCAATGGCAAAATTACTACCCGTCTCTTCACCACTCTCTCTTAAAATAAAATTCCCATCATAAGTATATCCATCATTAGTTACAATTTGCTTAATAACTGATTCAATAGCAATACGTCTTCTTTTTGAAACCAAACCTAAATTGATCCCAAAATCAAAAGATTTACTAATTTCTATACCTATTGGAAGTGTTAAATACGAAATAATCGTTTGATCCCATTGGCCGTATTTTATAGCCTTATTATAGACTGTTGGGGTCGGTGGGGTAAAATCATGAGTATCTCGCGAATATATGGCATAAATATACTCTGATGGAGCAGTATACATAAAACCAAAACTCCCTCGTATTCCAAGTTTCTTTTGTAAAGAACCGAATAAGAATATTATTTCATTTTTTGATGCCCAATAAAATGTAGTTGTACTTAATTGTGCCAAGCCTGCTGGATTAGAATATGCAGTTGATGGGTCATTTGCGATAGCCATGGCGCATTTTCCCATACCAAATGATTTTATTTCTATTTTTTCATCCCAAATTTCAAAATATTTTGTAGAAATGGTGGAGAAATCACTAACTACTTCTCCGTAGCATTCAAACACATTAATTAGTGGAAAAATTAATAGAATGATGAAGATTATATAATGTATATCCCCTCCTCGTCCCAGCCACCTTTCCTATCCACAAATCGTACTGACTGCTTGGTTTTTTTGCCTTAGTGTCCTCAAGTAACTTTTATTTAACTGCTTCCTTATTTCCTTAAATCTGCAGAGCTGCGCTCTGCTACTACAAAAGCCGCTCGGGAATACAGGAAGCTCTTCTGTCCTGCGTTGCCTATCTGGCCGTAAAGGTCGCCGAGTTTCCTAAGACAGTCCGGTTTGTCCGTAAGGTCATAAATAAATATTGATTGGGCCGCTACAGCAACCGGTTTGCAGAACTCTTCAAGCCAGGAAAAGGTTTTTTTGTCCGCGTAATACGTGGCTTTGAGGTTGGTGACAGATATTGCGAATATAATCGGTTCGTTTTTGCCCGGAAAAACAGCATCACCCGGCCTTTCCTGCGGCTTCATGTTGTTTATAAACCCGATCGGGATATATTGTATGCCGTAGTAATGCGGGTCGCCGACACCGAAATAGCACATATAAATAACCGGCGCCTTGTTCTGCTGTATCACCCATCTCCTCAGCTCTTTTAATCCCTGGCCCCAATCAATGTTTGAGTCAGTTAGGTATTTACTGCCGTTTTCAGGGCCGCCAGCGGCTTTGTTGAAATATGACAGATGCCACGGGTGAACAACTGCAAACTCAGCGGCATAAAGCAGGATCAATACAAAGGAGACCGCCCACCCTGCTTGTTTGAATCTGGACCCCAGGTATTTAAACAAATTTCCGGCCCAGAGAAACAGGAACGGGTATATCGGCAGAATATGCCTCATGCCGATCTGGACTTTTGAGAATGACGAGACAGTGAAATACAATAACGGCGGTACAAGCAGGATAGCGAAGTGTTCTTTGTTGTATTTTTTCAAGAAAAAGAAGGACCCGGCGAACAGGGCAATGAAAGCCACCGGCGTTTTGATAAGCGCCAGGAGAACAAAGTAATAACTCCAGCCGGTTGTTGAATACTGGCCGAACAGGAAGCTTGACCTGCCCCTGCCCATCTGTTTTGTCAGGTACCTGAGGCCTTCAAAGTAAAGCCCTGCCTGCGAGAACCGGTAAACGAACAGTATTGTTATTGCCAGCGCACCCAGGAAAATAAGCCCGTGGCTGATAAGTTTTGTGGTTACCTTTTTGTTTTTACGGTAGCCGAAGAAGAATACAAGCAGGTAGGCAAGCAGTAATATACCGGCTGAATACTTGGAGCAGAAAGCGAGCCCAGTGAACACTCCGCAGAGGATAGAGTATTTAATTAGCTGTGTGTTGAACCATTTCCACAGAAAATATGTTCCGAGCGTAAAGAAGAAAACAAATACAAGGTCGGTGGTGACCAGGGTAGCGTGGGCAAGAAAGTTTGATGAAAAAACGTAGAGCGATAGTACCAGAAGCGCTGCAGTCCCGCCATAGAGTTCCGAAGCCCACCGGAAAATCAGAAAACCAAGCAGGCACGACACAATTAGTATCGCAACCCTGCCGGAATTGAGCATTTTTTCAGCATCAATGCTGTTTTTATAAAGGAAGAGATCGGCGAATGAATACTGCTCATAATTCTGCCACGCAGGATGGCTTGTCGGAAGGGCTGGGTTCATGGATAAAAGCGGAATTGCTCCCGTCATTTCAGCCAGGGGCGGATGGTCATATATATTCAGGTAGAATTTGTCGGTTTTCCAGTAGGAATAGCCGGCGGCAAGGTGAAGCGGTTCGTCATAGGTCGGGGAAAGCCGCCTTATCGTGTCAAGCCCGGCAAAAAAATGAACAGCAAGAAGGGCCAGCGCGGCAAACAAGTAAATTTTCTGTTTCATTTAACGGTTAGTACCGCCTTTCTGCGATTGTTTATACCTGGCGACTTCAAGGTATCTGCGAGCTTCCGCGTAATTCGGGTCGATGCTCACGGCTCTTTCAAGTTCCCTGATAACATTGGGCCAATCCTCATGGCGCCAGTAAATAACCGCCTTGTTAAAGTATGATTTCGTGAACCCCGGGCTCACTTCCCCCGCGAGCGTATAGTATTCCAGTGACTTGCTTTCATCTCCAAGCTTTTCGGTAGTTACCCCCATATTTACGTAAAGCTCGGCAAGGTCGCCGAGGATTCCCCGCTTAACGCCTTCCAGGGAATTATACTGCCTGGAAAGATCAACCTGGTACCGGTAAATATCCGCCGCGATATTGTAGTACTTCATCGCGTTTTTATAATCGCCAGAGTCAAAATAGGTGTAGCCCAGGTGAAACGCGCTTACCGGGAATTTGTCGTGCAAATACAGGGCGGCAAGGAATTCTTCCTGCGCCAGCGGGTAATTCTTGTTTATCATGTAATAATAGCCCTGCCTGTGGCGGGATTTCGCGTAGTCTTCAATAAGGTCTGGCGTAAAAAACTCCCTGTGAGCGCCGTAGCGGTATGTTCCCCTGTAACCGTAGAGCTCATTCATCACGTTAAATTTGCTGTGGTCAAGTTTTTTTTCCTTGACAAAAGCCATCAGCCCGTGAGGATGAAGGATTATGGTTGAAAATCCGGGAATCTCGGCATCAGTTGAAACGAGCAAGTCCCTTTTCGGGTTCAGGCGTTCCATAGCCAGCCAGTCCTGCTCGGTTTTTAACGCGCCTACGCAGGCGTCCGGGTGCTGTCGCCTGAGCATGTCCTGGTACCAGAGCGACCCTGAAAGCCCCTGGCCGACTACCACTACATCCTTGCGGTGGTTCAGGATATACTGGCTGAACCAAAGCGAAAACAGCTGAACGTCTTCTTTCAGGACGACTATTGAGTTTGGCGGGGCCGAGCGAAACACATTCCGGCTGAAATCATCCGTAAAGTAATTGTTTCTCTTGTTTATACCTTCATAATTCTGCGCGG
>MGVM01000145.1:0-983 GCA_001800495.1 Elusimicrobia bacterium RIFOXYB2_FULL_48_7 | reverse complement strand
ATCAGATCGCAGCGGTCCTCAAAGAGCACGGCGTTCATTCGGTCATGGTCAGCCCGAAGTTTTATTTTGGCGTTGCGCGCCAGCTGGAGAAAAAAGGGATACATATCAGCGTTTCAGAAAAACCGCTTTATCCGCAGCGTGCGGTCAAAAGCATGGAAGAGATCAAAAAAATATCAGAGGCGCAACAGGCGGCGGTGATAGCGATGCGTTCGGCGATTACGATGATTTCGTCCGCCGAAATAGATAATGCCGGGTTTTTACGGGCAGGCGGAAAACATCTGACATCCGAGCTGGTAAGGGAAACGATAAGAAGAGTATTGCTTGAACATAAATGCATAGGACGCGAAATAATCGTTGCCGGTGGTCTGCAGGCGGCAGATCCGCATAATCAGGGAACAGGTAATCTTCGGGCGTATGAGGCGATTGTCCTGGATATATTCCCGAAGCATATTGATAACGGCTATTGGGGAGATCTGACAAGGACCGTTGTAAGAGGAACGGCATCTCCACGGTTACGCAAGATGTATAATACAGTCAAATCTGCATATACAAGGGCGCTGTCAAAGGTAAAGGCCGGGGTAAAGAATTCTGTTGTACATCGTGAGGCTGTTGAAGAATTGATCCGCAAAGGATTTAAAAACGAGACAATGAACGGAAAACCGTCGGGCTTCGTTCATAGTGTCGGCCATGGCGTCGGACTCTCGATTCATGAATCACCATCTGTTGGGAATAATCACGAGCGGCTGAAAAGCGGACAGGTGATCACCATAGAGCCGGGCCTTTATTACCCCGATATCGGCGGGGTGAGGATAGAGGATACGATTGTTGTGACAAATGACGGCTGGAAATACCTTGTTCCCTGCGAAAAAAGATTTGAAATATAAACAATAAACAGAGGCTCTCATCGTTTTATATCTACAAAAGGAGGTATTAGTGATGAATATAGTGAAATATGCAGTAGCAGTATTGGTATTAACGTCGGC
>MGVM01000144.1 GCA_001800495.1 Elusimicrobia bacterium RIFOXYB2_FULL_48_7 | reverse complement strand
GCTCCTTGACAGGTTTATTGAAGACGCCTCAGAGAAATATTTTGACGGCACAGGGACGTCTCCCATGCGGAATCCGAAATAAGCCGCCTGCACCAGCATTTGCTGGTCAAAGACAAAATCGTCAGAATTTTTCTGCCACGGGATTTTCTCAAGCACTTTTCTTGAATAGGCCCTCAAGCCCGAATGCCATTCGCCAAGGTTCTGGCCCAGCAGAAAATTTTCAAGCATGGTGAGGGCCCTGTTGGCAAAATACTTGTACACAGGCATCCCGCTAGCAAGTGCTTCCTTCCTGGTGCGTATCCTGTTGCCCAGGACAAAGTCGCAAATATCGTTTTCTATGAACGCGGCCATTTGCGGCACAGCCCTGGGGTCGTACTGGTAATCCGGGTGGATCATGACTATTATATCAGCTCCGTCATTCAAGGCCGCCGAATAGCAGGTTTTTTGGTTGCCGCCGTAACCCGTGTTTTTTTCATGCACAATTGTTTTCAGTCCCAGGGCGCGGGATATTTCGACAGTCCGGTCTTTTGAACAATCGTCAACAAGTATAATTTCGTCCACAATGCCGGCCGGTATAGACTTGACGGTTTGTTCAAGGGTTTTTTCCGCGTTATAAGCGGGCATCACAATTATGGTTTTAGGTTTTTTCTGGTTCATTGGTGTAGTAGACCCCGGTAGAAAGAGTCGGTTTCAGATATCATTTTATCCATGGAGAAAAGTTTTCCGGCCTTTTCCCGAGCTTTTTGCCCCATTGCAGAGGCCTTCTCCCTGTTTTTTACGCACCACTCGATTTTTTCAGCGAGTTCTTCCGGGTTTGACGGCTGCACAAGGATGCCTTCTTTATTATTTTCTATTAATTCCGTTACCGCCCCGGTTGCCGTAGAGATTACCGGCTTTCCACATGCCATGGCTTCCAGGATGACATTGGGGGTCCCCTCCCAAAGGGACGGTAATATAAAAATATCCAGCGCGGAAATTATTTCAAGGGTGTTTGTGTTCCACCCGGTGAATACTATTTTGTTTTTCAATCCCGGCTTTTCAGCCATTTTTTCCAGTTTTTTCCTGTCCGGCCCGTCCCCGACTATTAAAAACTGAAGGTGTTCAGCCTCGCCCCGGGAAACAAGCAGGGCCGCGGCCTTGATCAGGTATTCAAATCCTTTTTGTTTGTGCAGGCGCCCTATGGAGCCGATTAGGATGTTATCCGGACTGCATCCGATCTTAGCGCAAAGCGCATTCTTTTCAGCTTTGGGAATTCTGCTTGTATCGATGCCGTTGTATATGACGGTTACCTTATTTCCGGGGAATATATTTTTGCCAACCAGGAATTCTTTTAACGTTTTTGAATTTACGATCAGTTTGTCGCAAAGCGATGAAGTTATGCGCTCGAAAAACAAATGCCATGTTTTTTGTTTTTCCATCACCCTTATTGATGACACGATCAATGGCCGCCTGCCAGCCAAGAAAGCCAGCCTGGCGGCAATATTGGCCTGGAAAAGGTATGTATGAACGATTCTGGCGCCTGAATCCTTCGCTATCCGTCTGATTCTAAACAGGGCTGCCGGTATCAGGAATGGCGAGAACAAGACCCCGAGCCGGTAAATGTCCATGACATGCACTTCCACGCCCGAATCCCGGAGCCTTGAAGCGCATTCTCCACATTTTTTTAATCCGACAACAGTCGGATTATACCTGCTTTTATCAAGCCGGGTAACGGTTTCAAAGAGCATTTTCTCAGTACCGCCTATGTTCAGGTCGGTAATGATATACAAAATATTAACCGGTTTTTCCATTTTTCTTCAGCACCAGGACATCCATGTTTTCTGTCGGCACGTAGTCGTTCCTGAACGGTATCCCTAAAAGCGCGCCAGGCGCGTTAAACCTCTTGATCTCTGAATAACTGTTTTTAATGCTGCTTATAGAAGACATGAACATGAACGGCTTGGTAAGGACCAGGTATTGGGGGTATTTTCCCGGGTTCTGTTCAATCATGTTTACATCTATCGGGAAATTGATCGTTTTATATTTCAGGAACTCCATCGCGGGGAAATGGCCTGGCAGGGCCCACCCGGTAGGAATGCCGACGGTTGATTTTTCAGGGACATTTTCGTTGATCCATTTGCCGGCGTTCGTAAGGTTTCCCTTCTGGACAAATAATTGTTCATAGAAAGCCGTGCTCGCGATGAACGTGACTATGATCAAAACTGCATAGATATGCCCGGCAGTCTTCTTGGCCCCGCTCGAGTTTATCATCAAATTAATGCCTGCGGCTGAGATGATGCAGATGAAAGGCATCGCTAAAGTGAATACGCCCTGGTGCTTCATGAAGAAAGCCGCGAAGAAAATAAAAATAGCGGCGATGCTTAAAAAGAACGTGTTTTCCGCTTTTCGCGCTTTGTGTAAATTAACTGTTCCGAGTATTACTGCCGGTATAAGTATCCAATTATGTCCGAAACGGAGAACGTCGTAGAGGAACATCGCGGCGTTCTTAATCCCGAATACACCGTATTCATACCCGATTATATTATGCGCGATAGCGCCGTTGTAGAACCTGGTAAAATTCGTGACCACATAGGGCTGCATCAAAAGGAAAACAATAACAGTTACAAACATCGACAGGATTACATTGCCGGATTTATATTTTTCATTGCGGTATATTTTGGAAATCATTTCAGCTAAGGGAATCGACAGCACGAAAATCCCGTTGCTCAGGACGCAGGCGGTTGAAAGGCCGAAAAACACTGCGGGTAAAAGGTAGCTGCGTTTCCCGTCATTGCGCGCTAAAAAAACAGCACAGCAATAAACTCCTGCAAGCGCCAGAAAAATCCCGAAAGTATGCGGCTTAATCTGGTGGCTGTATACCAGGAGCAGGGGATTTATCGAAAACATGAATGCGCCAAACATGGCATATTTTTTATCCATCAACAGCTTCGCGATCAGGTAAACCATTAAAATGCCAAGCAGAGCGGCTATAACGCTGAAAACCCTTGCGATGAGATAGATCCTCATCATTAATATAGGATTGGCAGTGTAAAATGAAAAGTCCGAGGTGATCGTGAGGTATTTCAGTGCTTTGAAGAAATACAGAAAGGCACCCAAGGACAGATGGTAAAAACCTCCATGCATGTAGTCGGTCTTGGGGTCGAAATCCAGTTTTTCAGGGTGAATATTCGCCAGGCAGCTTGTCGTCTGCTGTTCATCGCTCAATACCAGCCCGAGCAGGTATCCCCTGCTGAAATCAAGCACTGTATCTGTGGAAAGTGTTTCAAACGGTGACTGGGCGTGGGGTGTGAAATATTTATTGAATTCTTCCTTGGTGAATGTCTCCTTGCGGTCGGAAAAAGCCATGCCCTTAGTGTATAGCTTTTCCCTCAATTTTATCATCTGGGGAGTATAGCGTTTTATATTTTCAACGTTATTGAACACCTGCAAACTGCGCTGCCAGTTAGGCGTGCCCCAATTGATTCCCCAAAAATGTACAACAACCGCAATGGCGGATAATAACGCAAAAATTATCAGTTCTTTTTGTTTTGTCATGATTTTTTACAGATAGCCAGCAGGTTCATGCCAAACGGCAGTTTCACCAGGCTTTCTGTTGTCCTTATGAACGGGATGAATTTGTCGAAAACTATCGGCTGAAGGATAGGGAATTCCTTTCTTCCCAGGATCCTGCTGTTAATGAACCACCCAAAAACTCCGATGAGATTATTGTACTTCATCAACTCAATGGTGAACCCGTTTTTTTGGAGCTTGTTTATCAGGTCCTTGCGGGAATACCGCCTGAAATGGTCGAGGTTCTTGTCCAGCGATCCGTAAAGCGCTGACAGCGCCGGGACGAACAGCAGGAGGTGGCCGCCCGGTTTTAGAATTCGGCTGAAGTTACCAAGTGCCAACTCATCATTTTCAATGTGCTCCAGCACATTAACGCATACAATTGTGTCTATATTTTTGTTTTCGATCTTCAGGACTTCTTTCTCGGTTACGTCAAGGTCCAGGAATTCTATATGCGGGTAATCTATCTGCATGTGCCTGATGAATGATCCAGATTTATCAAGGCAGGTCAAATTCCCCATCTGGTTCAGGTAGAAAGTCAGGTTGCCGATGCCGCAGCCGATCTCCAATATGTTTTTCCCCACGTACGGTTTCAACATGTCGATGATCCACGTGTTGTAATTGTGAGTCAAGGCAAAAGTCCTTAAGACTTCATGCTGGTATCTTTCTATTTCCATGGCTTCCTTTTTTTTGGTATATCAAGGTCTGATAACTCCTTTTCCCTGACAGCATCCCTCCGCTCCCGAAGAACTTGTCGCTTACTTCTGCGATCTGAATGTAACTGCTCCTGAAATATTCTGAGTCCACGAATGAGCCGATCTGGTCCTTGCCGAACACAACATATTCAATGTTTTTCTCTTTCAAATAGGACTCCAGGGGGTTTTTCGTTATTTTCTGGTAATAAGAATACGTCAGTTCCGAATAGAATTTCTGTTCGCTGAAAGTGAACCAGAGGATAGTGTCTCCCAGCAGAGTTTTATCCGGAGGTATGAAAGCTTTTACCCTGGAAGCATAATTATCGTAATTCACGTCACGGTATTTAACGCCGATAAAGCACAATTGCACTATATAAAAAGCGATAAGGAGCCCGAATACGGTTTTTGAAAGCGCCGGTTTGAGGTTTTCAAGCCCCCTGGCGAACAGAATGAAAACGAAAGGCAGAAAAAGAAGAATATAGTAGGGTGCTTTCTGGCTGACTATCAGTGTGAACATGACCAGAAAAGAAAGCACGCAGATAAAAAGGATATTCCTGTTTTTTTCATTTTTCAAGAATGCCCCGGCAATTCCCGGTACAAGCAATATGAATTCGGCCATGTTCCTGTGGGCCGTTGTCGACCAGAACCAGAAAATATATCTTTTGAGCTCGTTTTTAACAAGGTGAAAAGGATTGAACCCTGTTTGCGCCCCGGGCGTACCGATTTCCTTCATTACAAACCCATTCCATTGTTCGTTGAAAAGGTTGACGTCCATTAAAATATGAGTTGTAACCCACCAGAGCATACCCACAGCAACGCCTGCCATGCAAAGCCAAAACCCCTTTTCCTTTAAAAACTTCAGCTTATATTCATAAATGAAAAGGCACACAAGCATTAATGGAACGATCACCCCGTTCAGGTGAATGTCAGTGGAAAGCCCTGCCAGCAAACCCGAGATGAACGCAAAGGCAAATTTCCCCTTTTCCGCTTTGATAGACACCAGGTAAAGGTAGAAAGAGAGAAGTATGAATAGAGTCAGCAGCATTTCCTGCCTGGCACGGTGGGCGCAGATGATAAAAAGGCCTGAAAGCGACAGCAGGATAGCGCTTTTAAGAGCTACGGAGTCTGAAAACATTCTTTTAGCTATAAGGTAAGTTAACAACAGTATAAAAAGCCCGGTGATGAAAGAATCTATCCTTGACTGATAAACACCGAGCCCGAAGAGCTTGAAATAAGGCGCGATTGCCAGCATGTACAACCTGCCGTGGTAGATGTCGGATTTCTCCAGGCCATAGCTTCCTTCGAAAGAAGGAGCCGAAAAGTGGCCCGTCTTTACAAAGCTCCATGCGGGTTCCGCCATGCAGGCATCATCAAGGTCTATTAACGGGTACTTGTCCAGGTAATACAGGTTCCAGGCGCAGTATATCAAAAAACCGATTGCCAGCAGCAATGTTTTCCTTTGTGTGTTCATTAGCGTTTTCTCAGTTACTTTGTCCTGTATATCCTTATAACCGGGCCGGGATGCAGTCTGTCCGCCGGAGAAAATTCCTTTATTAACGTAAAATTGTTGTTTATGTTTTTATAATAATCCGCGAGTGACCTATCTTCGGAAGCCAGCCCGCTTGTTTCATCCCAGCTGTTATAAATAAAATATTTAATGCCTGATTTTTTTATCAGGCTGGACCCGCCTGATACATCCACGAGGTCCTGCGTTTTCTGGGCTTCCTTTACCATGTCTATCGTCCCGCTTATTTCTTTTGGGAGACGCAGGATATTGTGGATCTCGTAACCGAAGATTTTTTTGCCTTCAGATTCAACGTAGGCATCGAGCTGGAGCTT
>MGVM01000143.1:625-6203 GCA_001800495.1 Elusimicrobia bacterium RIFOXYB2_FULL_48_7 | reverse complement strand
CCGCGGCCGACCTTCTGGCCGTAGGCATTTTTGCCGTCCCAGACGAGCTCGCTCACTTCTGCGCCGGTGCCGGACAGGGTGCGTATCAGCCGCCCGCTGACGGTATAGATGCCGGCTTCCTTTATAATAGATCCGCCGGCGCGGAATCTCACGGGATTGGCTGCGCTTATATCATTGGACGGGTTGGGGTAGGCGCGGATTTCCGCTTTTATGGTGGCGGTTGAAGGTGTGACCGGTGGCACGACCGGGGTTGTTGTGCTGGCAGGCGCCGCGTAATACTGGCCATTGGAATTTGTCGCCGGGCTTTGCAAGCCGGAACCGTTTTCCGCTTTCACGCTGAAATAATAGGTAGTACCCGCGCTCAAGGTAAGCCCTGTCTTTGTTGCTGCAGTGGAAGTCCCATTGTCAGCCCACGCCAGTATATTGATACTTCCGGGCGCGGTGCCGATACCGTACCAGTATTTTGCTATTCCCGATTCGGCGTCCACGCTTGAATCCCAGTTCGCGCTGAGCTGAGTGGAAAATGTAGTTGCCTGGACGTAGTCCACATCGGCTCCCGCTCCATCCCTCACTGCCGCAACCGCCGAAGGCGAGGAAGTATCAACCCCGGAACTCCAACCCGTCGCCGCGGCAACTATCGGTATCAGGGCATTGGCCATTTTTATGTGGCCTGAGGCGTTCGGGTGCCCAGAGCCGATATCATCAGGGCTGATTAACGTATATTCCATGCTGGCATAATGCACCCTTGCGTCACCGGATGAGATGAATAGGTTCGCCACTTCTTCTATATACAAAGTGCATGTGGATTTCATGGTAGAAAAAGATGTGCAAAAAATGTGTGCGGCGGGATACTTAACCCTTACTTTCTGCACGAATTGTATGTATGCGGTTTCAAAAGTTGTTTTATCCGGCCAATAGCTGGAATTTCCGGAGAAATCATTAGTGCCAAGCGTTATTAATACGGCATCCGCCTGGCTGGCGGCAAAATCCCAATTATTGGAGGAAACTCTCACCTGTGTCTGCTCATAATAGCTGGGCATCGGCTGGGCAGAAACCGGGCCAAGTTCGCCGTTGTTGCGTATCATTCCCCTGCCCGACCTGGCAATTAAGCTGTATTCAGCGTTGAAATTTCTTGCCGTGAGTGCGGCGTAAGTCAAATAAGCGTTTGTTTTCGCGTTAGTGTAGGCCTCCGTGGATACCGCTTCAGCCCCGTAGCCCGCGGTTATGGAATCTCCCACAAATTCCATTCTCCTGATAGGCCTGGCCGGTGGAATTGCAAGCGACGAACCCGAATCCAGCACAAATCCCGCAAAGGCAGTCCCGGTACCGTTATTCGTTTCACTGCGCCTTGAAACAAGAATCGTGTGGGTGGAATTTGAAAGCCCCTGGACTCCCGTGTATGTGACGTTGCCGGCAATCGGGCCGGTGTTCGCCCACAAAGCCCCATCAATGAAAATATCGAAGTAATTCGTCCCCTGGTCTTCAAACTTCACGCCGCATGAAGTTCCTTCAAAAACCGCCTTGAAATAAACGCCCTCCCAGTCAAACACCGGTTTCTGGGGGTTTGAGAAATTAACCCTTCCGAAATACTGGATGTTGGGGTCATCAGGAGTGATAGTCACCTGGCACCAGGCAACGGAAGCCAGCAAAAGAATAGCCCCGATAGGGGTTCCAATTAATTTTTTTAATAACATCATAAATTTAGTGGCAGACATAACTAACATAACTATTCGGCTTTAATTCCTTACCCATACCGGGGACGACCACGACATTTCGCCTTCTGATTCCGTTATGCGGGCGTAATAAAAATCCTCATTCCTGCCTGAAGATTCTTTGTCAATATACTCTTTTGATTCCGTGTCAGGTATAATATTGCGGCCGGACGTGGTAAAGATAACCTTATTGTTTTTTATTATTTCAATTTTAATGATATTCCCCGCAGTAAACACTTTCAAGCTGATATGCCTGGACCCTTTGACAGCGCCTTCTTCCCCCATGAACATGCCGTTAACATAAAAAAGAATGACTGTTTTATTGTAAGTGGTGGCGAAGGTCCTGCGGTTGAAGACCGCTTCCCATAATGATTCCCTTGTCAGTTCTTTTGCCCAGACCGCGGCAAGCCCGCTCCTGTACTGCAAGGTTATGTTCGGCCCGGACATTATCAAAGATGAACCGGGGTTTGCCAGGTGCGTATCGCTGCCGGCAATAAACCCGAACTTGTGCCCCTGCTCAAGCAGGTCCCTTACAAAATGCCCGAGTATCTGCCCCTTCAACGGCCTGGGATTCCCGAAATACTCACTGCATCCGTGTTTTGAATATATTTCCACCACCGGCTGGTATTTCCTATCCACGTCCGCGTACTCCAAACCCTCGCCTTCAATACCAGGATCTCTCTTTTCGTGGACAGCGCAATCCCAGGTAATTGGCGGGTGGTGCGGGACAACTAGCGCCTTGCGGCCTTTTATGTACCCGTTTAATATATCTTCTTTCGTATTCCACCCTTCCGGGGCTTTAACCATTTCAGGGTGATCTTCAAGGAAATATATATTTCTGTGCCCCTTGAGCCCTGACGGCGTGAACTCAAACCCGGGGAAAGTGACGAACCTGCCCGGCTTATGGTACGCTTTTGTTTTATGGCAGTTCAATTCCCAGCGCGCGGGCATGTCAGCCATATCAAAAAACGGCAGGGAGTACCTGTGTGTCGCATAGCCCGAAAGGTTTTTTATTCCCGCCGCGTGGTCTGATGCTGAGGCAAAATCAAGGCAGGACGTATCTCGCGCGTACCGGTAAAGCTCATCAACCGACCCCCCGGCATCATAGGAAAGTTCCGTGTGCGCGTGAAACTCGCCAAAGTACAGGTTATAAGGAAAGGCCTCGTCCATTTTCACGCAGGGGTTTGACTGCGCCGGCATACCTTTATGATCACAGCAAACCTTGAAATTATCAATATTTCCCGGGACAAACAACAGCTCTTTTCTGCCTTTATCCGTTTTATTCATAACCAGTTTTGCAGGCAAAGTCCCGGAAATACCGCGGTTTAATATCTTTATTTCTCCGTGGAAATCTTCGCACCTGTTCCCGTACGCGTCTTCCGCGACGAGTACCAGCTTAACCGGCTTGTTCTTCCTGAAAGTGGCAGGCAGATGGCACCTTAACACCTTGAAGCCCTGGCTGGAAAAACTTATCCTGCGCGATGCCGGAAGGAACTTATTTTCATCCAGCCGGAATACCGGCACCGGCACATCGCTTGCCTGCTGGTAGGAAACCCTGATCCCGGGTCCGCCGCCGCTTTTGTCACCGAAACAAATACTGATTTTATTCCCGGATTTAAGCGGCCCTTCCTCAACCACTATTTTTATGAATTTTTCCTTACCTTCATAGGGTTTTAGGGTCAGCTTAGCTTTTGTATTTGATGTTACGGTTACATACCCTTCTTTTTGCTGCTGGGAAAACTGCGGGAATGTAAAACCCGGAGGCACCCCGATGCCGAAACCGCCCCCTTCCTTAATATCCGGCTTGGCCAGAACAATCTCCACCGTGTAAGAAACCAGCTGGCCTGCTTTTGCGTTCTCCAGTCCCTTCACGAATATTTTATCTTTTGTTTTTGAGTTCATTTCCAGTAGTTTCCCGCTCTGCGCATCAGCTGTTTTGTCCAAACTTGTAGATAGTTTGGACTTCGCATCCTGCTCAGTAGTTGCCGATTCATCGGCTATTTAAATGTTATAAATGGAATTGCTGATTTTTAAGACCCCTCGAAAAACCAGCCCTTCTACTACCAGGATACTTGTTTATTTTTAACCTATTATTTCTTGAACCACTTGGCTGTCTCCCTGACAATATTTGCATGTGAAATCATTCTGCTTTTTTGCACATCTTCTTCTGCGGATTCTAATTTCTTCCTCAAGTATAGGCGATAAATTAATTCGTCAATATCCGCTTTTGCAGGAAATTCTCCTACTAAGTCCTGAACTTTTTGCTTTGTAATAGTCATTTTTTCCTTCAAGAATCCATATTTAACTGTAACTATACTACAATATTTTATATGAAATGCCAAATATCAGTTTGGCTTACTTTGTGAGCACCAATTTGCCCCCATTCATAACACGAGGACTGCGCTACCACTCACTTTGTAAGTGCCAGCTTGCCAGTGGTGGAGGTGCCGGCGGAGGAAGTGATCTTGTAAACATAGATCCCGCGGCTGAGTTTCTCGCCGTCAGTATTTGTGCCGTCCCAAATGATTTCCCCGGCAGTACTATCGCCGAGTTTCTTTATCAGCCGACCGCTCACGGTGTAAATGCCAACTTCCCCGGATGTTGTGTTGTTGGGCAGGCGGAACTTTACGGGATTGGAAGCGGATATTTTACAAGGGTTGGGGTAAACGTGGACCTCCGGACTTATCGGCTGGGCGGGCACCGATGTGTTAAACGTGTAGTCCGCGCTGACAGTTTCGTTCCCTGAAGCGTCCCGGCTTATCACCCGGTAATGGTATTCGCTGTTTTCAATGAGCCCGGTGAGCGAAGCGCTATGCGCGGCAACCAGCGCCGTGTCTTCTATTGTCTGCCGACCGTAACTTGCGGTTCTGCCGTATTCAACAAGCGTTGTGGCTCCTTCATCCGTTGTCCAGATGATTGTTGCGGTGTTGGCAGTTATGTTCTGCGCGGCTACACCGGAAACAGAAGGGCTGGATGTGTCCAGCGGAGGAGGCAATACCACCAGCCCGTTGGAGGTAGTGGTGCTGCTCTGCAGGCCGACATTGTTCTCTGCTTTAACGCTTACGTAATAGGTTGTATTGGTGGCAAGTGTTATTGAAATGTTGATCGCAGTCGCCTGCCCGTTGTTGGTCCACCCCTGGATATTTGAGACTCCGGGCCCGCTTTGCTGGGTCCCTATGGCGTACCAGTAACACTCTATTCCCGATTCGGCGTCAACACTGATGTCCCAGTTCGCGGTTAACTGGGTATAATCCGTCGATGAATCGACGTCGCTACCCGTACCATCTCGAACTAACGCCAGAGCCGAAGGTGGCGTCGTGTCGCTGGTGTCTATCGCCACCACATACTGCCCGTTGGAATTCACCGCCGCACTTGTCAGGTTGTTCCCGTTCACTGCCTTGACGCTGAAATAATACGTTGTACCGGCCACAAGCGCCAGTGTGCTCCTTGTAACTGAATAATAGTTATATCCCAGAGTGGTCCAGCCTGCGGTATTCGTTCCGCCAGCCGTAGTACCTATAGCATACTGGTAGGCGGTTATTCCGCTTTCAGGGTCTGTTGCCGGGTCCCAGTTGGCTGCGAGCGTGTTGCCTGTCATCGTCCAGCCAATATCGGCTCCAGCACCATCCCTCACCGCGCCTATAACAGGGGCTGACGTATCTGCTGTGCTCATCACCACAACTCCGTTGGAATTGGAGGTTGTACTGTATAAACCTGCCCCGTTTATTGATTTGACGCTGAAGTAGTATGTGGCGCCCATGCTTAATGCCAGGCCCGGCCGGGTGACTGTTGTTGCCGTGACCGTTGTCCAGTTATAGGTATCTGTCGCACCGGGCGTGGTGCCTATAGCATACTGGTATCCGGAA
>MGVM01000143.1:0-502 GCA_001800495.1 Elusimicrobia bacterium RIFOXYB2_FULL_48_7 | reverse complement strand
GCGGGAGATAAATCTTATCTTATTACGTTTGCCGGCGATCTCGAGTTCACGCAGAAAAAGTATTATTTGGCCATTGATGTGAACGATGCCGCATTCGGGCCGACCATAGATGAGGGGTACAGATTGGGATTGGATAAAGCCGTAACCGATACGAACAAGGATGGCTCGTTCAAGTCTGTGCCCGTGGCGTGGGAAAAGGACGTTTGTTGTACATATAAATGTGTGGGCGAGGGAAAGTGGGAACTTTCGCCCGGATGTAATTGGATTGACCAAAAGTATTTGGATCTTAAAGGTCAGTTTAGACAATCTTTGCATGTTGATATTGACACGGGTGATTTTTACTGCGGCAATACACCGCTTGGGGAGTCGAAAAGTGCAAAAGGCAACAAGTTTGATAGCGCGAGTTGTCATGGAATAAATAAGGGCGCAAAGAAAATCGGCGAAGAGTGTGGAACGAATAGCGACTGTACGACCAATGATTGCGAAACGGAAAAAATCGAGA
>MGVM01000142.1:6240-7801 GCA_001800495.1 Elusimicrobia bacterium RIFOXYB2_FULL_48_7 | reverse complement strand
AGCGGCCCGAGAAAACTATTGTCATTGGCCTTCACATACCACCAGTATGTCGCGTTTTCCATCAGCGCGGAAGCCGGGGTGTAGGAAGGCGCGTATAAACCGCCGGAAGAATAACCGGTGCTGAAATTCGAGTCGGTTGACATCACCACCGTGTATGTAAGCACATCGCCCGGGTCCTGTTCCATGGGTACGTTCCACCTGAACACAGGCCTGTTGTTGCGGTCGATCCCGCTGGAAGAAATCAGCGAAAAACTGCCCGGGGCGGTATTAGCGGCATTTATCCTTACGGTCCATGAAGAAACAATCTTTTGATTGCCGGCCAGATCGTATGCCGTTATGATCCACCAGTAGGTAAGGTTCTCTCCCAGGTCAGCCGGCGGGGTGTACTGGGAGGCAACCAGGCCCGATGACGATACAAAACTGCCGAAATTCTCCTGGAAAGAATATTTCATGAGATAGCGTACCGAGTCGTCCGGATCCGGGTCTGCGGCGGCAGTCCAGTCAAACACCGGCCTGGGACCGTAGTAAACCGAAGCATTCGGCGGGCTTACAACCGTGAAGGTGGACGGGTATTCTTCAACTGAATTTATCTTGACCGTCCAGGTTGAAGAATACGTCGAGGCGCCCTTGCTGTCCAGGGCCTGGACGCTCAATTTGTAAAGAGCGTTTTCAATGAGCTGGTTCACCGGGGTATATGTCGTGACTGTCAGCCCGGAGGAAGAGAACGTTGTTACGAAATTATCTGACGAATAGCTCAGGGTATAGCTCAGCGTGTCCCAGGGGTCCTGGTCGGCGCTGGTAGTCCACGAAAATCCGGGTTGTTTTGTCCTGACGATGCCGCTTGAAGTATTCAGGGAGAAAGCCGATGGGTACGAGTTCACGTGGTCAACCCTTAGCGTGAAAGTGGACTGGCAGAGAGTAATCCCGCCGTTTGAATCTCTCGCGTAAACTTTCCAGTAATAGGTCGTGTTATCCGCAAGGTCTGTGACAGTGTATGAACTAACGGCGCTGACACCCGAGGTCTGGGTAGGCGTGAATGACGGGTATTTTGACCAGTAAACATCGTACTGGATAATGTCGCCGAGGTCCGGGTCGGGGTTATACTGCCATGAAAAATCCGTGGCTGAAACCAGCAGCAGCTGGTTATCCGCTGGGAACACAAGGCCGAAAGCAGGAGGCGCATCGTTGGTTTTTGCAAAGGCTGTGGCGCCGTTTGAGAGCGGCGGCCACGGCTGGGCATCGGTTCCGCTTGAAGCCCAGAGGCGGAAATAATATGTGGCTCCCCCGGCAAGCCCCGGTAGCATGTAATTATTTATTTCACCGGGAAAAACCGCCGACGTGGAAATAGCCAGGCTGCCCGCGGTGCCTGTCGCGAAATATATCACAGGGTCTGTTGAGCCCTGGAACTCGTAAAAACTTCCCGGAGGCAAAGCTCCCGGGCCGGGATAAGACCAGGATAACATAACGCTTCCAACCGCCGGCCCTGTTACCGCGGACAAATCCGTGACCGCGCCGGGCTCAGCAAATAGCCCGCTGGGAAGAGAGATGAAAACCAGAAAAA
>MGVM01000142.1:0-5998 GCA_001800495.1 Elusimicrobia bacterium RIFOXYB2_FULL_48_7 | reverse complement strand
TACTACCGAGTGGCCGCCTTTCTCAAGCGCCATTTTCGCTATTTTCCTCATCATGTCGGAATCGTCGGCAACCAATATCTTCGCCATGGGTTTTAGATCTCCTTTGCTCCGTGATGGCTTGATTTTATCCGTAATTTCCCGTTCTCCAGGCTCAGGGCCAGCGAGCGGCCGTAATTCTTCCCCGTGTCTTCCGCCACCAGGGGGATATTTTCCTCCTGGAGCACTTTCCTGACGGCGGCTATGTTCCTCTCGCCGACATTCATGGCGGGGTTGGGAACGGTGAGCTCGAACATGCAGGCGCCGCCCGCTATCTTGGCGACGATCCTTCTTTTCGAGGCGCCGAGCTTGACCATGTCTTCTATCATCATCCGGACGGCGGTGTCGGCAAACTTGAGCGGGTAAGTCGTTATCCTGGATTCCGCGCTGCACGGGAGCATTATATGGGCAAGCCCGCCGATCTTTGTCACCGGGTCGACAAGGGCTATGCCCACGCAGGACCCAAGCCCCGTGCTTTCAAGCAAAGCGGGGCTGGCGCAGACTTTGTAGTCGGCTATCCCTATGTTGATGATCTTCACGCTGACGCACTCGCTCATTTTATCCCCAGCCTGTCGAACAATTTATTGAAAGACAGTATATCCGGCATGAAAATGAACCTGCCCGAGATCTCGGTGCCGTCTATCTCGATTATTGTTTCCATCAGCAGGGCGTAATCCGTGGTCTCGGAAATCTCGATGAGCAGGAAATCGATCACGGCTCCCAGCATGTCGGCTGAATAGAACGGCACAGAAATGTATATTTTTGACTCTATCATGTCCGCGATGGCGTTTATGTAGGAATTCGTGGTGATATTCGCCAGCTCCATCAGGGCGGATTTTTTCATTTCATCATCCTTCTGGCTGATGTCGTGGAGTAAGGCGTCGGCCAGCTGGCCGGCGGTCTCTTCGGGAAAATACTGGAATATGCCGCCGGTTATGTCGCCCGTGAGTTTGAAATAAAACCCCCTCACCTTCAGGTCCGCCCCGCCGAGCAGTTCCGGGATCCTGCTGACCAGCGCCACGCTGATGTCGGGCACCCTCACCGAGACGGGCTTGTTTATGAACCTTGAAAGCGCCGTCGCGGCATGGCCCGTGCCGATATTTATTATTTCCTTCAGGATATCTATCTTGCCTTCATACGGCTTTTCCATGTTATTTAAATTCCCCTATTTTCTTGTCGACGGCCGAAAGCAGCAGTTTCAGCGAATTCTGGTCCGGGATCAGGAAAAACTGCCCGCAGATATTGTCGGACACGTCGTTAAAGTACATTTTCATCACAAGCGCGTACTCCGTCTCGGCGGCAAGCTCGATGAGGATATTGTCTATTATGGCGTCCACGATGTCATACGCCAGCGACGGGACCGAGATATAGATGTACTTGTCGGTGCTTTTCGCCAGGTAATTGACGAATGTGCCGATTATTATATTGCCGAATTCCGTCAAAGCTGATTTCTCCATGTTGCCCAGCATGTTCGTCTTGCCTTGTTTCTTGTTCAGCAGGACGTCCGAGAGCACCATGGACGTTTTCCTGGGCAGGGTGAGCAGGAACCCGCCGGAAAAATCCCCCTGAAGCCGGCAGTAGATGCCGGCGACAAGCTCCGAGCACCTGCAGATGTTCGAGGAAACCTCGTTCAGCGGGACAATTTTCATTTCAGGCACTGACATATTGATCTTCTGGTTCACCATTTTCGATATGGCGGTAGCGGCGTTTGCCATGCAGGTCGCGCAGATCTCCTTGACAGCGTCAAACTGCAGTTCGGTCATTTGTTTCATAGGATCTCCAGGGAAGCTATATCTATTATGAGCACGACTTTCCCGTTGCCCATGATCGTGGCGCCGCTGAAATTTTTCGCGTGCCTGGTTATCCCGGGCAGGGACTTGATGACGATCTCGGATTTGCCCATCAGCGCGTCAACAAGGATGCCGGTCTTGTTGGCGTTTATTTCGACAATTACCGTGTAATAATCGCAACCGGGGCTGGTTTTTCCTGCGGCAGCAGGAACGGCGGCAGCCTTGTCCGGCCCGAACAACCGGTCAAGCCTGACAAGCGGTATCACCTCGTTCCTGTGGAGGAAAACTTCCTTTTTCCCCACCTTGTTGATCTCTTTTGAATTAAGGCAGTAGGATTCCTCGATATTTGAAAGCGGTATCGCGTAGATCTCGTTCCCGGAGCGCACAAGCATTGCCTGGATTATCGCCAGCGTCAGGGGAAGCTGTAAAACAAAAACGGACCCCGCGCCTTTCTTTGACATTATTTCAAATTTGCCGTTGAAGGAGTCTATGACGTTTTTCACCACGTCCATGCCCACGCCGCGGCCTGAAATATCCGTTACTTCCTTGGCTGTTGAAAACGACGGGTGGCATATCAGGTTGAACGCTTCTTTTTCCGATAACTTGGCGGCTTCCTCGCCGCTTATGATGCCTTTCTCCACGGCTTTCGCCTTCACCTCGCCGGAATCCATGCCCTTGCCGTCATCCTTTATTTCGATGAAGCAGTAACCTTTTTCGCGCCGCGCGGTCAGCGTGATGTTCCCCTCTGCTGGTTTTCCTTTTGCTATCCTTTCCTGCGTGGTTTCTATGCCGTGGTCAATGGCGTTCCTCAAAAGGTGAACCAGCGGCTCGTTGATCTCCTCGAGAAGCGTCCTGTCAATTTCTATCTCCGAGCCGATAACATCGAAATTAACTTCCTTGTCCAGCCGTTTTGAGAGGTCGCGCAGCATCCTGGGGTAACGGTCGAAAATGCTTTTCAGGGGGATCATCCTGGTTTTAAGGACTTCCTCCTGCAGTTCGGCGCTTACCCTGTTGAACTGCTTGAGCGTGGCTGCCAGTTCATAATTGCCCAGGGTTTTTGAGATCTCAACCAACTGGGCCTTGTTTATCACGAGCTCCCCCACAAGGTTCATGAGCCGGTCGAGGTTCTCCACTTTCAGGCGGACCGTCTGTGCCGCGGCATGGCCCGGCGCTCCGGGCCTGGTATCCTGCGGCTGTGTTTCCGGGGCAGCCGCCTCGGTAGGTTCTTGCGGCTTGGGCGGCTCCGGCGCCGCGGCCTTGCTGCCCGCGCAGGCCAAGGCGGAATTTTTAAGTTTTTCAATAAGCGAGCCGACATCAATATTTTTATTTTCGCCGGTCGCGACTTCGTCCACCAGGACTTCTATGTTGTCAAAACAGCCGAATATCGTATTAATAAGCCCGGGCGACGCATTCAAAGAGCCGCACCTGAGCTTGTCAAGGATGTTTTCCATTTCATGGGTGAGCGCGGTAATGTTTTCGTACCCCATGGTCGCCGCCATTCCCTTGATAGTGTGCGCCACGCGGAAAATATCCTTGAGCGGTTCCACGCTTCCGGGGTTCTTTTCAAGCTCAAGCATCAGGGAATTTAGCTTGTTAAGGTTTTCCCTGGCTTCCGAGATGAACACTTCCCTGAATTGTTCCAGTTCCTGCTGGTCCATTTTAATTACATTCCTTTTACGGTATTTATTATCTCCAGGGCTATCTGCCCCAGGGGCAGGGCTTTCTGCGCCGCGCCGGATTCAATGGCGGACTTCGGCATCCCGTAGACCAGGGATGTTTTTTCGTCCTGGGCCATGGTCCTGCCGCCGGAATTCCTTATTGACATCATGCCCTTGGTGCCGTCGCTGCCCATTCCTGAAAGTATGACACCGACGGTATTCCTGGAAAACGCCTCGGCCGCCGAAGAGAACATCAGATCCACCGAGGGCCTGGGCGCCAAAGGCGTGCTTTCAAGCTGGACTACCCCGCCTTTTTTAATACGGTTCACGGTAATAGTTTTTTCAGCCGGGGAAATCAAAATTCTCCCGGAAAAAATAATATCGCCGTCGCCGGCGACCTTCACGGGCATCTGGGCTATTCTTTCAATATGTACAGCGAAGGGCCGTATAAAGTTCTCCGGCATGTGCTGGGCGACAATGATGCCCGCTCCCAGGTCCGCTGGCAGCTGCCTTAAAACCTCGTAAAGCGCGGGAGGCCCTCCCGCCGAGGAGCCGATAGCGACTATCTTGAACGCCGAAACATTAAGCTTTTCTTCCTTCTTTACCCTTGCCTTGTTCCCGGCCATCACCAGAAGGAGTTTGTTTTTGTCAACCGCGCCGGCGGCCCTGATTTTCTGGATGAGTTCGTTTTTTACGTTGATAATATCATTCGGCGACACCGGCTTATGTATGGCGTCAAAGACGCCGTTCTTGAAAATCTCCGCGGTTATTTCGGCGCCCTCGCCCGCGATCGAGCTGAAGATGATGACGGGAACCCTGTATTGCTTGTTTATTTCCTCGAGGGTCCAAAGCCCGTCAGGTATAGGCATTATAACATCCAGCAGTATCACGTCAGGCCTTAAAACCGGGATCTTATCCATGGCCTCCCTGCCGCCGGAGGCCTCTCCCACGATGGTAATTTCAGGGTCACCCGAGAGCATCTCCCTGACTATCTTCCTGATAAAAGGCGAATCATCCACGACAAGGAGCTTGATCATAGGATTTTCTTTATGGCCTCCGCCAATTCCGCCTGTTTTACCGGCTTTACCACGAAACCCTTGGCGCCGGCTTGTTTCGCGTCCTCCAGTATTTTTTCCTGGCCCATCGCCGAGACCATTATGATCTTGGCGGCAGGGTCCAGCGCGATAATTTTCTTGACCGCGGTAATGCCCGATTCAACCGGCATTATGATATCCATGGTCACGATGTCGGGTTTGAGCGCGGTATATTTGACCACCGCCTCCGCCTCGTTTTCCGCTTCGCCCACCACCTGGTGGCCGTTATTTTCAAGCATGTTCTTCAAGGTAAGACGCATGAATCTTGAATCGTCAACAACCATTATTTTTGCCATTTATTTCCTCCTTAATACCTTCTATGCCTTCCTGTATATATGCTCAAGCTGGCATTCAAGCTTGAAACTGTTATTTTCCCTTGTGACCGGCAGAATCTCGGACTTTCCTATGATAAAGAGCCCCCCTTCAACAAGTGAATCATGGACTTTGCGGAAAATAGACTCCTTGGCTTCCCGGGCAATATAGATCATGGCGTTACGGCAGAAAACAATGTCCATCATCCTGGGCGGGTCGTCCGCCGTGAAATTGTTATGCCTGAAAATTATATTTCTTTTCAATCCGTCAGATACCCTGAACTTTTTGCAGTCCGGGTGCTTTTCGTCCGGCTCTGCCGTGAAATGTTTTTTCAGGTAAAACGGGTTCACCTGGCCGGCATTCTTGAGCTGGGCTTCGTCATAAACACCTTTCGACGCTTTTTCAAGGGCGTCCCTGTCGATATCGGTCGCGGTGATACTGAACGTGAAATTGCCCGGGAGGATATCATTGAAAAGCATCGCTATGGAATACGGCTCCTCCCCCGTGGAACAGCCCGCGCTCCAGACCCGGACGCACGGCGCCTGGCTGTTTTTTTTGAGCTCAATAAGCTCAGGGAAATATTTCTGCCTGAGCAGTTTCCACAACGGGACATCCCTGAAAAACTCGGTCACGTTTATGCTGAAGGCGTCAAAGAGCTTCGGGTATTCCTCCGGGTTTTTCTTCAGGAAATCCGCGTAAATGCTGAAATTGTCTTTCTCAATCTTCAGGACGAACATCCGGGAATTCACCCTTCTTTTCACGTATTCCTCGGAATATTTACCCAGGTCGAAATTACGGTCCAGGAAAACCCTTTTCTTGAGCACGTCGTAGCTGATGTCGGCCATGGTTTCGCACCTTACTTTACCTTGAATTTTGAAACTATGTCCTGCAGTATCCTGGCCGAGTTGGAAAGCTGCTTGGCTGAGGACGCTATTTCCTCTACGGAGGCGGACTGCTCTTCGCTGGTAGCAGTGACTTCTTCGGAACTCGCCGCTGTTTCCTCCGCGGCCGCCGCGATCTGCTCCACCTGCTTTGCGATCTTCTCTATCTGCACCGAGATATTCTCGAAGTTTTCTTTTGTGTTCTCTATCAGGACAACACCCGCGCT
>MGVM01000141.1:6191-8812 GCA_001800495.1 Elusimicrobia bacterium RIFOXYB2_FULL_48_7 | reverse complement strand
ACTATAGCCACGAAAATATACGGCGCGAAAGATGTACAGTATTCGGCGCTGGCTGAGGAACGGATCAAGCTCTATACCCAGAACGGATGGGACAAACTGCCTATCTGCATGGCGAAAACGCACCTTTCATTGTCCCATGACCCAACCTTAAAAGGCAGGCCAAAAGGTTTCACGCTTCCGATCAGGGACATAAGGGCTTCGATAGGCGCAGGGTTCCTGTACCCGCTCTGCGGTGAAATGAGGACAATGCCCGGGCTTCCTTCAATACCCGCCGGGACAAAAATAGACATAGACGACCAGGGACGCATAGTAGGATTATTTTAAATTATGGCAGTTGACTATACAAAATACAAACTGAAACCCGAGCAGGAAATCCTGGACGCCTTCGGCCAGAAAGAAAGAATATTCCTGATTTCCTGCAAGAAGTGCTTCAGGGAATATCTCTCCGAAGACGGGGAAACCGAAGAGTGTTCCGTTCTCCCTAAATTTCTCAGGGACAACGGAAAAAAACTTACCGGCTGCATCGACCTCGATTTCCTATGCAACTCCCACGTTAACAAAAAAATAATTGAGAAAACAAACTTCAAGGATTCCCAGGCCATAGGGGTTCTTTCCTGCGGGCTCGGGATACAATTCGTGGCTGACCTGGTCGCCCCAATGCCGGCATACGCTATCGCGGACTCAATACCTCAGGCCAATAACGCCACCTGCATGACCGCGTATCATGGAATAGCGCTTACACCGCAGAAATGCGCCGCCTGCGCGCAGTGCTACCTGAATATCACGGGAGGCATCTGCCCGGTTGTCGATTGTTCTAAAAGCCTCATCAACGGGCAGTGTGGAGGGGCAAAAAACGGGAAATGCGAGGTCAAGGGCAGGGACGGCTCAACAAAGGACTGCGCGTGGGAAAAAATATACTTCCGGCTCTCAAAACAGGGTGCCGAACAAAATGCAGGCGATACTGTTCAACTTCGAAACTACGCGAAGCCGGATGTCCCTGCGGTAAATAAGTTCTCAAATGCAAACCTTGAGCACAGAACCCAGAGTTTTTACGGCGGCATCCACCCCTTTGAATTCAAGGAAGCCGCACAAAACAAGCCCATTGAAACCTTCCCGGAACCTGAAACAGTGATAATACCGCTTTCCCAGCATACCGGCGCTCCCTGCGAGCCGCTGGTAAAACCGGGGGACAAGGTAAAAGCCGGCCAGAAGATAGGAGACTCAAAATCATTCATATCCGCGCCTGTCCATTCAAGCGTAAGCGGGGAAGTAGTATCCATTGAAGATGTCCTCCACCCTTTAATGCAGAAGAAAGTCAGGTCTGTAATCATTAAAAACGATAAAAAAAATGAGCTTCACGAATCAGTCAAACCGCCTGCTGACGTGAACTCCCTTGGCAAAAAAGAACTGATCGATATTATCCGCGACAAGGGCATTGTAGGCATGGGCGGGGCGATGTTCCCGTCTTACGTGAAACTCCAGCCGCCTAAGCCGGTTGACACCCTGCTGATAAACGGCTGCGAGTGCGAACCCTGGCTTACAGCGGACCACAGGGTTATGCTTGAACACGCGGACGAGATCCTGGGCGGGATCAACATCCTGATGAAAATACTCGGCGTCAAGAAAACGATAATAGCCATAGAGACAAACAAGCCGGAAGCAATAGCAAAATTCGAAAAGTTAACTGAATCTTGCCGGGATACTATAACAATAGCGGCATTACCCGCAAAATATCCGCAGGGCGCGGAAAAAACACTGATAAAGAAAACACTGGGCCGGGAGGTCCAGGCAGGCCAGCTGCCGCTTGATGTGGGAGTAGTCGTTTCAAACACGAGCACGGTTCTTGCCGTCAATAACGCGGTGGCCAGAGGGCTTCCTCTCATAGAAAGAATTGTTACCGTTTCAGGGATGGCTTGCGCCAAACCGGGAAATTATAAAATAAAGATCGGCACGCCCCTGGCAAACATTATCGATCATTGCTTTGATAAAACGCTCGCTCCTAAACTCCAATTCAAGATGGGCGGCCCGATGATGGGCGTAGTCCAGGATATAAACGAAGCCAACACCCCTTTGATCAAGGGTTCCACAGGCATAATAGCCCTGCAAAAACCGGAAGTCGAAGCCATCCCGGACAGAACCTGCATCAAGTGCGGCAGGTGCTTTGACGTCTGCCCGATGGAACTGTGCCCCTCGCTTTACGCCATCTACCATAAACTCAACAAACCTGAAGAAAGCGAAAAAAACAATATCAGATCCTGCATAGAATGCGGGTGCTGCGAATATATTTGTTCGTCCAGGATATCCCTGGTCAGCATCATAAAAAACACTAAATCTATCTTAAACAAGGCCAAAGCTTCTTAAAAATATGTTTGTAACACAACTTAAACCCAAAGAAGAGCTGATACCAAGGATCAAAGCGCCCCTATTAATCGTAAATTGCTTCGGTTGCAAGGAAGTTTTTTTTCCTGTGCCTGAGGTATTTTCCTTCATTAACTCTCTTGAGATCAAACCTTCCAAGATAATCAGCATAGGCTATCTTTGCAATGACGATTTCGCTACAAAGTACATAGAGACATATAAACCGGAATTTACAGCCTCAAAATCAGTGCTTGTTTTTTCAT
>MGVM01000141.1:692-6149 GCA_001800495.1 Elusimicrobia bacterium RIFOXYB2_FULL_48_7 | reverse complement strand
TGCCCCATTACCGCATGCAGTAAAAGTCTCCTGAATGGCTCATGCGGCGGGGCAAAAAACGGAAAGTGCGAAGTAAGCAAGGAAATGGATTGCGGGTGGGAAAAAATATACAACAGGCTTGCGAAACTGAATGACACGGAACGTATATCCAAAACGGTAAGAGTCCGGGATTATTTGAAACTTATTTAACAGGGGAATTCCATGAAGCTTAAAGAACTTTTTGACAAAGGAAAATTTGTTATTACTTCCGAAGTAGGCCCGCCGAAGGGGTGGCAGATAGACAAGACCATCCATGAAGCCGAAAGCCTGCGTAACGTTGTAGACGCAATAAACGTGACGGATAACCAGTCTTCAGTAATGCGTTTCGGCTCGCTTGCCTGCTGTCACCTGATAAAAGACAGGGGGATTGAACCCGTGTTCCAGGTTACCTGCCGCGACAGGAACCGGCTGGCCCTGCAGTCCGATATTCTCAGCGCCGCGGCCCTGGGCATTGAAAATATGCTGCTTCTTACCGGAGACCATACTACACTCGGCGACCATAAGGACGCGAAACCTGTTTTCGACCTTGACTCGGTTTCTCTGGCGCATGCTGTCAAAAAACTTGAAAGCGGGGTGGATCTTGCCGGTAACAAACTTGACGGCGAGCCGCCTAAGTTCTGCATTGGCGCCGTAGTATCGCCCTGCGCCGAGCCGCTTGAACCGCAATTGATAAAGATGGAGCATAAGATAAAGGCAGGTGTCCAATTCTTCCAAACCCAAGCCGTATATGAAGTAGACAAATTCGCGAAGTTCATGGAAAAAGCCAAACAGTGGGGAATTCCTGTAATGGCCGGTATCGTGATCCTTAAGACGGCCGGAATGGCAAAATTCATGAATGAAAACGTAGCAGGGATCCATGTACCGGATAACCTGATAGAAGAGCTAAAAAAAGACAAGGAAAAAACAAAATCAGGCCAGACAGGTATTGAAATTGCCGCCCGGCTGATCAAGGACCTGTGCCCCCTTTGCCAGGGCATACACCTTATGCCTCTCGGCTGGGATGACAAGGTGCCGAAAATACTTGAACTATCTGGCGTAGCCAGCATAACCGGCCAAAAATGAATAAGTACTTAAATCAGACACTTGAAAAATACCTCAATGACCTTGCTTCACGGCTCCCGGCACCCGGTGGCGGCAGCGCTGCAGCGCTGGTTGCTTCGACAGGCGTTTCATTGCTTAGCATGGTGGCAAACTTCACCCTTGACAAAAAAGGCTACGAGAAACACCAGGACGAAATCACGAAAATCATCGGCATCCTTGAATCAAAACGGAAAAAATTGAACGAGCTTATAGACAGCGACGTCGAAGCCTATGAAAAAGTTTCGTCAGCGTACAAACTTCCGAAAAACACCCCTGAAGAAAAACAAACCAGGGACTTGCGGGTCCAGGAAGCCCTGAAGCAGGCAATGTCCGTACCATGGGAAATAGCCGCCATCGCCGCTGAATCAATGTCTGTGGCCGAAAAGCTTTCGGCGATAGGCAATAAAAACCTTATAAGCGACGTCAGTTGCGGCGCATTCTTCCTGAAAAGCGCCATTGAAGCCGCCGGTGATAACGTGACCATAAACCTCAATAGCATAAATGACAAGGATTTCTCAGAACAAAAGCAAAACAAACTTTCATCAATGACAAAGACAGCCCTTTCTCAAGCGGACATAGTTTTAAATGCCGTCAAAAACATGTTGACTTCAAAAGTCTAGGAGGAGTCAATGTATTACCCTTTCCTGGCAAAGTTGTATTTCTTATGTGCGATAGCTGCTATTCTTCTATTTATCACCCTATTATTCAAAGCCGAACGATCAAGTTTAAAGCGTGAGTTTATAGCTTTCCTATTATTAATATCAATGGTTTATCTGGTAAAAAGCATTGAATTATTCTCCGTATCACCTTCCGTCTGGCTTGTTTCCGAAAGAATAATGATATCGGGGAACATCTTTTGCTGCTCTATAATATTCTTTATGGTAAACAGTTATCTCAACCGGAAAACCCGAATATTGCCGGCAACTGTAATTTTGAGCATTGCTGCAGCATTATCCGTTCTGAGTTTTACCTCTTTTGGCGTAACTGAGGTTATTAAAAATTATCCCCTTAAAAGAACAACAGGGTTTTCATTAATTGTTACGAATATTTTTGTTATTACGCTTGTCTCCTACTCATTTCTCATGCTAATAATTAATTATTTTTCCTTGAAAGGATTGAAAAAACTTCAAGCCCAATATTTTATTATAGGGTTTGCCTCATTGATATTTTTCGGTACAATCACATTTTTAGTATTACCTTCTTCTTTTCCGCCTGAATCAATCGCCTTTATTATGGCCAGCCTTCCTTTAATTCCGCTTGCAATAATCACCTATTCGTTGACAGGCAACCTCCTCAATACCGAAATTGCGCTATTCAATGTTTTCAAATATTCTCTTCTGGGGATTCTACTCATCAGTTCAAACCATCTTTTTTTCCACGTTTTGCATATGAAGTATACGGTTTCACTTATATTGGCAATGGCAATAGCCGGAATAGTATTTTTTACATTCTATTCAGGAACCCCCTTGTCGAATGAAATTGAAAATATGGTCTTTAGAAAAAGGTTCCGTTACCATCAGTTACTAAACGAAACATCAAAAGCCGTTATAACGATACTTGACGTCAATAAACTGCTGGATTTTGTAGTGAATTCTCTGCATAAAGCCCTCGGGGCGCAGAAAATAGGGATATTTTTCGCTGAAAAACTTCAGGACAAAACCATCCTCAGGCTTAAAGCCTCAACCGGCCTCGACAAGGCCAAAACCAACTATATCCTGAACCAGAATATTATCCGCCTACTTGAGACAAACAAACACCCCTTTATCCTTGACAACGCTTTCCATAACCTTCCGAGACAGGAATCCAAAGATATTGTCAACGAATTAAGCAACTTCGGGGCAGCCCTCGTTTTGCCGCTTATATGCAAGAATGAGCTGATAGGCGTAATGACTATCGACCAGAAAAGCACCGGCGGGGGGATATTCGACATACACGACATTGAACTGCTTGAAACCCTGGCCAATAACCTGGGTATAGCGATCAAGAATGCGATGCTTTATGAAAACCTTGACGACACTTACATCAGGATAACCCGGGCGCTTTCCCTGGTGCTTGAAACAAAGGACAATTACACGGTAGGGCATTCGGACAATGTTACTAAATACGCCATCGTAATATCCAAAAAGCTAAACCTTCCTGAAATGGAAGTTGTCAAGATAACCCAGGCCGCTATGCTTCACGACCTGGGCAAAATAGGGATTCACGACTACATCCTTGAAAAACCTACAAAACTCACTCCTGAGGAATGGGAAGAAGTCAAACAACACACGGTTAAAGGCGCCAAGATCCTTGAATCGCTGCCGTTTCTGAAGGAAGTAGCTGAAATAGTAAAACATCACCACGAACATTACAATGGGACAGGTTATCCTGAACAGAAAAAGTATAAGGATATTCCCCTTGGCGCGCAGATCCTCGGAGTCGCTGACGCTTTCGACGCCATGACCACAGAAAGGCCGTATAAAAACAGAAAGCTGGACATTGACACCGCTATTAACGAACTGATAAAATTCAGCGGAACTCAGTTCAACCCTGAAATTGTGAAATTATTCATTGAAGCGATAAAGGAAAATCCGAACATAATCCTCATGAAAAAAATGCTTGAAAATGATGAAAATACTATGATAAAAAAGGCATAAAAAGGAGACATTAAAAAATGACGGCGCAATTGATTGACGGAGTAAAAATCGCTGAAAAAATCAAGCAGGAAGTAAAATCCGAACTATCCGGCCTGACAGCAAAACACGGCAGGAAACCCGCACTGACCGCGATACAGATAGGCGAAAATGCCGCAAGCAGGGTTTACATCAAGAACCAGAAGGCCTCCTGCGAAGAACTGGGAATAACCTATAACCTGGTTGAACTGCCGCAGGACACCACTGAAGAAAAAGCTATTGAAAAAATACACTCGCTTAATGCCGATACGTCTGTTCTGGGCATAATATTGCAAATGCCGGTTCCGCAGTACATAAATGCCAGGAATGTCCAGGCAAGAATAGCTCCTGAAAAGGATGTTGAAGGCATTACGCCGCCGAACCTGGGTAGGCTTTTTTACGCAGGCGTAAACCCCGTCGTGGCGCCCTGCACTGCCTTATCCGTAATCGAATGCCTGAAATCAGTGAATATTGAATTAAAGGGGAAGGAAACAATCGTTATCGGCCACAGCGAAATAGTAGGCAAACCCGTTCTCCTTATGCTTCTTTCGTCACTTAATGAATCACTGACACCGACTGTCTGCCATATAGCCACAAAAGACCTTGCGGGCCACGCGTCAAAGGCCGATATACTTATTGTCGCTGTGGGCAAGGCCGGACTGGTTACAGATGCCATGGTCAAGGAAGGTTCCATAGTGATTGACGTAGGGATTAACCGCGTGCCGCTCAAGGACAGCCAGGGTAACCCTGTGATCGACGAAAAGACCGGCAAATCGAAGATGAAAACCACCGGCGATGTAAATTTTGAGGAAGCCTCGAAAAAAGCGGCCTTCATAACACCTGTCCCTGGCGGCGTAGGGGCAGTGACCACTGTCCTGCTGATGAAAAACCTCCTTAACCTCTGGAAACAGCAGCTCGGCGAACCCGGGGCTTCATACAAAATACTTTAATGAACATAATAAATTCAAAAATTAATTTCTCAACCTCCGGGAACGGGCAGATAGTCGACATCACCGAACAGGTCAAAAACGAGCTTAAGAAGTCAAAACTTTTGAACGGCATTGTTTCTATTTTCACCCCTGGCGCAACATGCGCGGTAACTACAATGGAATACGAGCCGGGCCTTGTTAAAGACTCGCAGGATTTTTTTAACCAGCTCGTGTTTGACAAGAATAGTTTCAACCACGACTCTGGAAACCCAAAAGGCAACGCGCCAGCGCACCTAAGGGCTTTTATTTTCGGCCCTTCGATAACTGTGCCTTTTGAAAACGCCGGTTTGCAGCTGGGCACCTGGCAACAGATCGTTTTCATTGATTTTGATAATCGCCCGAGAAACAGGGAAGTAATACTCAAATTCTTTGGGAACTGACACAATGAGCATATACGGGAGGAAATATGGTTTCATTGACTGAAACAACAGTTACGATCACCGCGATAGTATTCATAGTGATTCTTATTATCCTGGCGAAATTAAGCAGTCAGCTTGATACACAAACAACAATTATGAAACAAATAATCAGGAAACTAATCGAAAATGAAGAAACGAACAAATGGATGGTTGGCCTGATGCGGGATAAATTTGAAAAAATAGCCAATAAGATTGAACACGCAGGTGAAGACATAAAATGGAAATAAAAAAAAACCACCCGATACTGCAGGTAGCCCTGGATTTTGTTGACCTTGAACG
>MGVM01000141.1:173-659 GCA_001800495.1 Elusimicrobia bacterium RIFOXYB2_FULL_48_7 | reverse complement strand
CGGCTGCGATTGGCTTGAAGCCGGAACCCCACTTATAAAGTCAGAAGGACTGGACTGCGTAAGGCAGTTAAAAAAAACCTTCCCGAATAAAACAATAGTCGCCGACATGAAAATAATGGACGTCGGCAGGACAGAAGTTGAAATAGCGGCCAAGGCCGGCGCGGATATTGTCTGCGTGCTGGGTTGCGCCCATATCGAGACCATAAAAGAATGCGTTGAGGCAGGCAGGAACTACGGAGCAAAAATAATGGTTGACCTGCTTGAAACAGAAAACCCGGAAGGCCTTGTAAAGCAGATCGAAAACATTGGCGCCGACTATGTCGCGGCCCACATCCCTATTGACGAGCAGATGACCGGCAAAATATCCTTCAATATTATTTCACGGCTTTCAAAAATCACCAGGCTGCCCATAGCAATCGCGGGGGGGATTAACTCGGAAAACGCCGCCTCTGCCGTGAAAGCCGGGGCTTCTATAATAATTGCGGG
>MGVM01000141.1:0-147 GCA_001800495.1 Elusimicrobia bacterium RIFOXYB2_FULL_48_7 | reverse complement strand
CAATAAAAGCCACCCGTGAAATCAAAAAAGCCATGACCCGCGGTATCTCGATAAAATCAGAGAACTTCAAGCGTGTAACCTCCGAAGACGCCAAAATAATACTTTCCAGGGTGTCAGCGGCAAACGTTTCTGACGCAATGCACCGGG
>MGVM01000140.1:6644-7530 GCA_001800495.1 Elusimicrobia bacterium RIFOXYB2_FULL_48_7 | reverse complement strand
CGATCACGTGGTCAATAGGAATAAACAGGCTTATGTTCTTGTCTTCGGCTTTCTTCAGGATTTTCGCGGCTACTTCCAGCTTGTCCGGCTCAACCAGCGAATTACCTATGCTTATTCCCTTTGATTTCAGGAAAGTGTAAGCCATCGCGCCGCCTATGATCAGGGCATCAACCTTGTTAAGGAGATTCTCAATCACCATGATCTTGTCGGAAACTTTCGCGCCGCCAAGGATCGCCACATAGGTTTTTGCCGGGTTGTCCATGGCTTTTGAGAAATAGACTATTTCTTTTTCCAGCAGGAACCCCGCGCAGGAAGGCAGGTATTTTGCAATCCCGGCCGTTGACGCGTGCGCCCTGTGGACCGTCCCGAAGGCGTCCTGAACGAATATCTCAGCCATTGAAGCAAGCTCATTGGCGAAATTCGGGTCGTTCTTTTCCTCTCCGGGGTTGAACCTCAGGTTCTCCAGAAGCATTATTTCGCCAGGTTTCAGGTTCATGGCCAATTTCTTTGTCTCGGGGTCTACGCAGCCCGGCGCCATTTTTACTTCCTGGTTCATCAGCTCGGAAAGCTTTTTTGCGCAGGGTTTCAGGCTGTACTTGTCTTCCGGTTTGCCCTTAGGCCTGCCCAGATGGGACATGAGTATTATCTTTGCCCCTTCCTTTTTGAGGTAATTCAGGGTCGGTAATGTTTCGCGGATGCGGGTATCGTCGGTAATGTTAAGGTTCGCGTCCAGCGGCACATTAAAATCCACCCTGACAATGACTCTCTTGTTTTTTAAGTTTATATCCTTGATTGTTTTCTTCATGGCTCTTATAGTCCTTTAGCGATTATGAATTCAATCAGGTCGATGACTCTGTTTGAGTATCCCCATTCGTTATCGTACCAC
>MGVM01000140.1:6318-6638 GCA_001800495.1 Elusimicrobia bacterium RIFOXYB2_FULL_48_7 | reverse complement strand
ACTTTAATGAAATTTCCCTGCATTACCTTGGTGTATTCGGTGTCGACTATGGAACTCAGCGGGCAATGGTTGAAATCAATGGAAACAAGCTTTTCAGGCGCAATGCCCAAAATGCCCTTCATGTTTGTTTCAGCCGCTTTTTTCAGCGCTTCGTTAATTTCCTTGTCGGTGACCGTTTTTGACAACTGGGCGGTAAGGTCAACCACGGAAACATTCGGTGACGGAACCCTGATAGAAAACCCGTCAAGCTTGCCTTTTAATTCAGGTATCACAAGGCCAATCGCCTTCGCGGCGCCCGTAGATGTGGGTATCATTGACAC
>MGVM01000140.1:5966-6270 GCA_001800495.1 Elusimicrobia bacterium RIFOXYB2_FULL_48_7 | reverse complement strand
TTTTCGATAATCCAGTTTTCGTGCAATACCTTGGCTACCGGCGCCAGGCAGTTCGTGGTGCAGCTCGCGTTTGAGATCACGTGGTGGTTCTTGGGGTCGTATTTCCCTTCATTGACACCAAGCACTATCGTGATGTCCTCGCCTTCAGCCGGCGCGGAAATGACAACTTTTTTCGCTCCGCCTTTTGTTATATGGTTTTCGGCGCCCTTCACTTCCTTTCCCTTCTTGTTCACGCCGTCTTTTTTCACGGTGAAAAGCCCGGTCGACTCAACAACAATGTCGACGCCGAAATCCTTCCAAGGCA
>MGVM01000140.1:4964-5958 GCA_001800495.1 Elusimicrobia bacterium RIFOXYB2_FULL_48_7 | reverse complement strand
GGGTCTTTTTTCTTTAATATCTTTACTTTGTTCCCGTCAATTGAAATTTCGTCTTCGCTTACCACCGAAACATCGCCGTTATAAGGGCCATGCACAGAATCATACTTGAAAAGGTGCGCGTTTGACTTCGCGTCGGTAAGGTCGTTTACCGCGACAAGCTGCATATTCTTTGATTTTCTCTCCGTAAGGCTGCGCGCTACAAGCCTTCCAATCCTTCCGAAACCGTTAATACCGATCTTTACTGCCATAAAGTTACTCCTCCTGTATGTAGATTATTTAGAAACCGATTAATAAGGTAGGTTCTAATCAAGCAAAAGTATTATATAAAACGCTCTATATATTGTCAACCCGTCCAATACAAATTTCTTGCAACCCGTCCTATACATCCCTCGCGAAAGCAAGCCCGTAAACCCGCAGGGCGCCGGCTTCCTTCAAAAGTTTCGCGCACTGGTTGATGGTTTCCCCCGTAGTTGAGACATCGTCGATCAGCAGGATTTTTTTTCCGGAAAACTGTTCCGGTTTTTTTAAAGCAAAAGCCCCGCTGAGATTGCGTATTCTTTCGGGCCTTTTAAGCGCGACCTGGGGCCTGGTATGTTTTTTGCGGTAAATACCGTCCGTGACCAGCGGCTTCAGGTAGAACGAGGAGACTTCTTTTGCCAGCAGTTCCGACTGGTTGTAGCCTCTCCTGAATTTTTTGTACCAGTGCAGCGGGACAGGAGTTATTATATCGGCGGACCGGAGCTCGTCTTCAGTTTGCATATAACTTGCCAGCATCATTCCTAATGTTTTGCCAAGGTATTGTTTCCCGCGGTACTTGAATGAATGGATTAAATCCTTTGATATCCCTTCAAACTCGCACACTCCCCTGAGATACTCGTAGTATATTTTGCCTTGCGGGTGGCGCGCCTGCGCCAGGCAGCTGAAACAGTGCTCGCCGCCGCTTTCCAGCGGAAGCCCGCATTTCCGGCAGAACAGGGGTTTTATGTAAGTGAAT
>MGVM01000140.1:274-4934 GCA_001800495.1 Elusimicrobia bacterium RIFOXYB2_FULL_48_7 | reverse complement strand
CCGGGGCCTGCATCGGGGTTTAAATAGCCCCCGCAGGAGGCACACAATAAAGGAAAAATGAAATTTATTATTTTTTCAAGCATGCGGTGGTTTAGAATGTGATCGACAGCTTGGCGTTCAGGTTGTAGGACGTCCAGTTCTTGTCACGGACTTCCCTGTTCTGGAACCGGTTGTACCCGCCGCCGACTTCCGCTATCAGGTTGTCAGAAATAGTGTAATTGCCGCTCATGGTCAGCCCGTATTCATTGGTCCTGTTTTCCGCGATGTTGCCCAGGTCAGTGTCCCTCCGCGTATAGGAAAGGCTCGCATTGAAAATGAACTGGTTCTTCAAGGGCAGGGTCTTGCCTATGATTGGGATGTACATGCCCCCGGGGAAAGATGTGTTTTTATAAAAACCTATGCTGCCTGTTTCTGTCCGCAGGTCCTGGGTCGGGCTCCTGGCTATCGTGGGGCCGTTTACCGGGTCGCCCGGGTCGCCAGCCCACGCCTTGTCTTCCTGGAATGAATACCTGGGCGTGAGGGTCATGTTGAAAGCGTCAAAACTCGGCTGGAGCGCGAAATTCCACGACTTGCTCATTGAGGTATACCTGCGGTCCCTGAAATCGAAACTCTTTGAAACAGTGTTGCCGTAATTATACGAAAGGGAGTTTATAAAACGTTTCAAGTTAAAACGGAGGGAGAGGGTGTTGTTCAGGGTGTTGTTTTCTGTCTGCGGGACATCCGCATCGTTTATAACGGTTAGCTGTTTGTCCGTATTGTACCGGTTGGTCAAAGTGAGGTTCGTATCATAAATGTACTGTTCAATACCCAGCATTTTTTCCGTATCATAAATATTTATTGTCATATCGGGCCAGGTCATTCTCTGGCTCTTTGTCCTGGTACCGGTGTTTGAGGTAAACGCCCTGGTTTCAGAGTAATTAAGGGAGGTATAGGTTTTGTTCATGGACGCCATCCTTCCCTTAAAAGGCACTCCTTCGAAAATATTCCACCTGCCGGAAGAGTTTATCGTGTCGCTCCTGCTCAACGAAGAGAGCGTCCCGTTTTTCAGCGGGTCCCTGATCCATATATCAGTAAACGCGGCATAGGTACTGCCTACCGCGTCGTACTTGTCCCCGTCCTGTATCGAATAGCTTGATGACAGGTTCAGGGATTTTGTCGGTTTCAATTTCGGCAGTATCTTGGCTATGCCGAATTCCGCGGACACCGAGCCGGAACCGTTTCTGGTGACGGATTTTACCTTCGAGATCTTTTCCGGGTCGGCCGAGGAAAAATCATAACTTTCGTTGGTGCCGATGGAATAATTAAACCTCGGGACGAGCCAGTCGTTTATTTTCAGGCTTGAGTTCAACCCGATATTCTGCCCGGCCGCCTTGTCGTATACGGGAAAATCCTCTATCTTTTTTTCCTCGTAAGTTTTTGAACGCGAATAGGAAGGGCTCAGCGAAAACCTGTTCCAGAACATCTGGAAAGGCGCGGAAATGCTGTATGAATCGGTGTATTCTATTTTCTTCGGGTTTGTCGTTGAGCTTACTTGCTCCCAGTTCCAGGGCTCATCCGTATTTGTCACCCTGCTTCCGCTCAGGCTCAAGCTTGTGGGCACGAAGGAATCAAGCGGGTCAACCTTTGTCAGCCGGGCTATTCCATAATTCATGTTACCTGAATGCGACACGCGCTCTGAAGTCATGAAATACTTTGACGATTCATTTGATGTGCTTGTAGTGTTTACAGCGTAATTATACCCCAGCGTTGGCAGTTTATTTATATTCAGGCTTGTGCCTGCTGTGAAATTCGTTGAAATAACCCTTCCAACTTTGAGAATGGACACGAAATCGGCTGCTTTATCAATGCTTGATGTCCTGGTCTCGGTCCTGCCTCCCGTGAAATTCATGGGCATGAAAGAGAGCCGGGTGAAATTAAAATACCCCGACTGCTCGAAAGATTCCTGCGTCCCGAGGGCGGTCGCGTCAAACGTCTCGAAATTCGGGTCTCTCCACTTGTACCTGCCTCCGAAAGTGGTCCACCCGTCAATTCCCATGTCGGAATACAGCTTGTACGCCTGTCCGTCGCGGCTCACGGAGTCGGTCATGTGGATTTCGTTAACCCAGATCTTTCCGCTGCCGGAAAGCGCCGTGTAAGTGCTTCCCGCAACGGTATCCTCTTTCATTACAATGAGTTTTATATAGCTTATTTTCGAGAGTACAGGAGACCCCACTCCAAAACCTTTGCCGGCGCATTCGGCTATCATGTTTGAATCAGGCGGTTCCTGTTCCGGCAGCCAGATTTCTGGAATCTTGTCCCCGTTTATATCTACCTGGTTGACAGTAATAAGTTTCCAGCCGGACCAATTCACGACTCTTTTGTATTCAAAGTAGTTGCCGTCATTGTCCGTGTAAGCCCTGAAGCTCAGTATTTCCTTGTTATTATCGCCAAAAACGAAAAACTTAAGTTTCTGGTGCACTGAAAAATCCTGGGACATTGTGAAGGCTTCCTTGGCAGCCACCGTGCCCGTGGAAAGGAACGCGGGCGAACTGCCCGCGAAATCATAATTCATCTCCAGGGCCTGCTCCTGTTTCAGGGTTGTGCCTGCCAGGGCTTTCCCGTACAGGGATTCATATTCGGTCAGCATCGGGGAATTGATGTTGTTAAGCGAGTTATCGCTGTAGGACTTGTCGTCATAATTATTGATCGCTTTCAGCGTTAGCCCGGTAGTGAGCGTCTCCCACTTGTTACCCACCGCGTCAATTTTCGCGAACTGCAGCTCGCCGGCTTTTCCTTTCGCCTGGATAGTTATCCTGACCTGCTTGATATAGAGCCATTCATCCGGGCTGATTTTCTCCAGATTTTTCTGAATACTCGTCCATTTTGCCGCCTGGAGCCCGCTCAAGGGTATTTCGAATTTTTTCCCTTCGACCGGCTGGTCAGACATATTGAAAAGCCGGTCGCCGTCAAGGTCCTCAGTGTCTATCAAGCCGTTGTTCGGCCCTATGCGCCTCTGATCGCTTTCCAGGGGCCACTGCGGGTTATTGAAAAACCAGCCGATGTCCTCGCCGTCATTCAGAACGCTGTTGCTGCTAATATCCTCGGTATCAAAGGAATTGTCGCGGTCGGCATCCTCATTGAACTTGCCGAATTCAATTATCACCTTGTCATCGGAATCAAAAGCGGGGCCGGATCTCTGCACCTGCAACAACCTCATTTCCAAACCGGTTTTTTTGGAAAAATCTATTCCTGTCGGTGACAGGCTCTGCACAATTGAACAGGAGGTACTCCGGGTAAGGTCATAATTAACCCTAAGCACGCTCTGCCGGTCGTCTCTCACGTCCTGTTCGGACAGCCCGTAAATATCCCTCAGTAAAACGTCTATATTATCCCAGAACAGCGCATTAGGAGGGTAACCATCCTGGGTCCAGCCGTATTTCCAGGAATCCTTTAAGAGCGCCGGCCCCACGCCATCCTTTATGCCTTCCATTGAATCGATCATCGCCTTGCCGTAGGTATTCATGTTGCGCTTGCTCTGCGCGAATTCGCCGCCGAAACCCAGATTGAACCTGCCCCATTTCAGGTTTTGGACCCTGGAATCTATTTCCTGTATTTCCAGGTCGCTCGCCACGGACCTCATGTCCGGTATGGCCTGCGGACGGGGCGGAAAATTTTTCAGGTAACTCACTCCGACAAAAACATTCTGCGTGAGGGAAAGTTCGTTGCGGATCCCCACGAACGTCTCGCCGATCTGCATACCGCCGAACTGGGAATATTCGTAATTGACGTCTATGACGCTGTTGTCGTTAAATTTGCTGTCATCAATAAACGTCAGCTGTCCTATGTCGTAATCAATAAAGTAATCCTTGTCCCTGGACAGGGTTTTACCGTCAAGGACTACCTGTTCCGACTGCGGGACTATCCCGGGCCGCAGGGTGAATATTTTCATCCGGTACCTGTATTCGATGTAAAACCTATAATTAGCGTGGGTGCCCGTGGCACCCTGGTATGCCGGCGAAGGAAATACATTCCACGGGTTGCCTGAACTGTCAACTATATTGAAAATACCGCTTTCAAAGTCGATCTTGATATTGTCCGGGTATTTGGGTATGGAATCCAGCCCCGTATCGGTTTTCCACTCCTGCGCCGTAGGCTCTTCGCCGGAATCCTTGACGATCTTCATAAAAAAGTTGCCCCTGCCGTCGTCCCTGACTATCTGCGTCCTGCCCAGGTTATAGTAAGATTTTATTTCAGTACACCTCGGGTAGGAATTCTGATCGTCTTTTATTAAAATATAATTTGTAAGGCCGGGCAGGGCGCCAACCAGGAATGATCCGTCGGGACGCTGGTAGTTCACGCAGACAACCGCGTTGTCGGGCTGGGGGCTGCGGAATATCAGCATTCCCCTGGAATAATCCATTGAATAATCCCTGCCCGGCACCAGCCTGTCGAATTTTCCAGCGCCGAGGGTGAGGTCCCTGGCGGTAAAACTTGAAAAAGAAAGGTCTTTGGCGTTCTGGTCGTTGGCCGGGTTCCTGTCATCCAGGTAAATTTCTTCAGAGCCCTCCTTTATCGTTTCGGTGCTGAAAAAGGCAAGCTGGTAATATTTGCGTTTCGCATAGTTTATATCATTGACAAGGGGTTTTTCCATCTGCGTGCTGCCTGTGAACTTCTTGTTTTC
>MGVM01000140.1:0-267 GCA_001800495.1 Elusimicrobia bacterium RIFOXYB2_FULL_48_7 | reverse complement strand
CCTTTGGCCTGGCTGCCAATAAACCAGGTTCTTAAATTCTTGTATTTTGTAACGAGTTTTATACCGAACGCCTGCCGGCTGTAACCCACAAACTCTGTGCCCGGCAGGGACAGCACGATATCGCCGAAAGCGGCTTCCTGCACGACCTCGTCCGGGTCGCCCCGGTAAGCCACAGAGATATCTCTCTGGTCCGGGGTCATGTCGTTAAAATTGACCTTCACTTTAATTTTTCTGCCTATTTCGCCGTTTATCTGGACGACCAGCGAT
>MGVM01000139.1:12229-12681 GCA_001800495.1 Elusimicrobia bacterium RIFOXYB2_FULL_48_7 | reverse complement strand
GCTGCCAAATCAAGGTCACCATCATTGTCAAAATCGCCCCAGGCCACGTCGCCGTCAGCCGAGGGACCGTTTGCGTCAGCAAGTTCCATGGCTAGCGTGAACGTACTTGAATCATTGCGATACACCCTAATTGCCTTGTTATCGCCGTTTGAAGCTTCTGAGCCGTTCGCGGCAAAATCAAGAAGTCCATCATTGTTATAATCGCCCCAGGCAATACCGCCTCCGAATAGCCCCTTGAAGTCCTGGAACAGGACAAAATTGTTATTTTCATTGCGGTATACCCTTAGTACTGCCTGTGTGCCGGAGACTTCCCCGCCAACGGCCATGTCCAGGTCACCGTCATTGTCAAAATCACCCCAAGCCACGTTTGACTGGGGGCCAGCATCGCCGGCCGGTTGGCTTACGAGCGCAAAAATACCGGCTTTAGCGTTGACGGAATCTGACCAGACTGA
>MGVM01000139.1:5958-12149 GCA_001800495.1 Elusimicrobia bacterium RIFOXYB2_FULL_48_7 | reverse complement strand
TGTCGCCCCATTTGAAAGATTTGACCAGCTGGTTGCGCCTTCGGTTGACGTCCAGACACGGAAGAAGTATGTTGTTCCCTCAATTAGTCCGGTTACAGTGTATTGTTGTGATTCACCCGGGTATATAGGGCCTGTGGAAAGGAATAGTTGAGCATTTGTGTTGTCCCAGGTAAGATAGACGGTATATGACGCATATTGAACCGCAAATTTCTCGCCTGACAATATTGAGTAAGGGCCCGGATAGGTCCATGAAAGATCAATTGTGCCCGAATTTGTACCAGTAAGTGCTGAAAGATTATATATTGAATCAGGTTGTGCTGAAACAATCTGGCTGGAAAAAACGATAAACGAGAAAAATAGGGCTATTGCGGTTAGTAGTTTTGAAAAAAGGCTGGAGTTTACTTTATTTGAGGTTTTAAAATGGTGGTTTTTATTCATTAATTAATAAAATACCTTAGGCTATATCCCTACAGATTTTGAAATCAAATCTTTCAGTAATACCGTAAACTCAGGATTGGTGTTTCTCACTATTAAGTATAGTACACAAACAGCTTTTTTTCAATGGGTAGTGACTAAAATCACTAGCCATTAAAAAATGTGACTTTTGTTACAGAGAACTACCATGTGGATTGCCACGCCAAAACAGGGCTCGCAATGACAAAAATTAAACCATACTGCTTAGTTATTGTTTTAAGAATGACTGTAATTCTGCGTCCTTGGGATTAAGCTTGAGCGCCTCACGCCAAATTTGTTTGGCTCTTTCGGTCTTTTTAAGGGCGTAATATGCCGAACCCTGGCGTTTCAGGGCCATTACATTGTTGGGTTCAAGTTCAAGGATGTCATTACACTCTAATATAGCCCGGTCATACTTGGCGTCATATATGTAGTTCAATGAGGCTACAAGCTTCTGCTCTACCAGGGTCATTCCTGGCACTATCTCAACCGCCTTGACTTGGGAAGGATAGGCTTCGGTCAGGACTTCAATGAATTTTTTTATTCTTCCATTGCCCGGCTGAAGCTGGCCGGCGTAAATTATGCCGTGTATAGCGCTCCTGAGTTTTGGGGTTGGTTTAAGGTATTCGTTAACCGCCGCGCGGATGTACTGCCCTATCCTGGTCTGGGAAGTTTCGTCACCAAGAGCTTTATGCACTTTTCCAAGCTGGTCATTGAAGGTCATCAAAGCTTCGCTGTTGGGTGCGGCAAGGAGCGCTGTATTCATCTCGGCAAGGGCCTGCGTATATTTGCCGACGGCGTATAACGCTTCCACGTTTTTCAATGCTTTTGAGTATTTTTCCCTGATTTTATCTTTTGCAACCGCGATAAGCTTGGGAGGCTGGAGCTGGGTGGGGTCCAGCTGCATTATCTGTTCCCAGTAGGAAACCGCCTTGTCGAAATCGCCTGCCTGGTAACAACGGATGGCAGTGTCATAATACGCCTTTATAAGCCCCGCTTTTTCCCTTTCTGACAGCATCTTACCTTGGGAAAACAGGGGCACAGAGAAAGATAGTGTTAAAAACAAAGCAAACAAGATTGTGTTATTAATTTTATTTCGCATTTTTTCCCTGCGACCTTATGATGCTTATCTCTATCCTTCTGTTCTTCGCGCGGCCTTCCTCTGTATCGTTAGAAGCCACGGGCTGGAATTCGCCGTAACCGTATATTGTAAACCTTTTAGAATCAATTAATTCCTTTTCCATCAAGTACTGCACCACGCTGAAGGCCCTGGCGGCGGAAAGCTCCCAGTTTGAGGTGTATTTGCCTGTTTTCATCGGGATATTATCCGTATAACCTTCCACCACTATGTTGTTGGGCAGGTCTTTTATTATTTTTGCGATGCCAGAAAGCCCCTTGAATGCCTCGTTTTTAAGTTCTGCCTCCCCGGAATTATACAGCACCGGCGCGGGAAGCATTATTTTTATTCTCTGGGAATTTATTTCGATCCTGGCTGTGTCCTCAAGTTCCTTTGAAAGTTTTGAGGCCGCTTCCGTTTCTTTGCTTTTTTGTTCAACATTCTTGTCTTCTTTGCCCCCCATGGCCGACTGCACGTTTGAGAGCAGTTTTTCCGATTCCAGGCCGCCCATCGCAGAAACGGAATAAAGCAGAAGGAAAAAGATCATCAGGGTAGTGATAAGGTCAGCGTAGGGCACGACCCAACTTGAAGGGTCGTACAGCGCTCTTTTATCAGGTTTGCCGCCTATGTCTCCGCCGCCACTCATAACGACCTCTCTCGCTATTCCGGGGACACGATATACACCATCATGTCCCCGAACAACTACTTCATTACGTTTATTTCTATTCTTCTGTTCTGGGCGCGATTTTCAGGCGTGTCGTTCGGATAAAGCGGCCTGAATTCGCCGTAGCCCGCGACAATGAACTTGTCCGAAGACAGCCCTTTTACCTTGGTGAAATAATCTATCACGCTTACCGCCCTGGCTATGGAAAGCTCCCAGTTCGTTGTGTATTTTCCCCTCTGGATCGGGATGTTGTCCGTGTGGCCCTCAACAACTACCTTGTTGGGCAATGATTTCAGCGAATTAGCTATCTGGCCCAAACCTTCTATGGCTTCTTTTTGAAGTTCCGCCCCGCCTGTATCAAAAAGCACAGGCGCGGTAAGAAGGATCCTTATCATCTTGTCGTTAATCTCAAGTTTAGCGTACTTGTCCAGGTTGGTTTTATCGGAGTCAAGTTTCGTGACGGCTTCCTGTTCCTGGATCTGCTTGAGTATGCGCTTGGCGCGCTCACTTGTAGCGGCGTCCTTGCTTACAATGCTGGTCAGGCTGGACTGGATATCCGCTCTTTTTGTATCGCTCATCCTGGTAAAAGCATAAGACATTAAAAAAAATAGTGTTAGATTCGTGATAATATCCGCGTATATTGTAAGCCAGATGGAACTCTGCTGCATTATTCTTACAGGTCTTTTACGTATTTTCATGTTTTACACTGCTTTATTTTTTATGGACTGTTCCCTCAGGACAGCGGATAAATAACCTTCAAGTTTCTTTTCTGTGATTGCAGGAACATCGCCCTTGTGTATTGATACAATGCCTTCGGTTATCAGTTCCATGTTGAGGATTTCATCTTCGCTGTATTCGGACAGTTTTACGGCAACCGGCAAAAACGCAAAATTCGCGGCGAATATGCCGAAAAATGTGGCGGCGACAGCAGTCGCCATGGCCGCGCCCATGGATGTAGGGTCTGTAATATTTCTTAAAACCTGCACCACTCCAAGCAGGGTTCCAAGCAATCCGAAAATCGGGGCGACCGTCGCCATCATTCTGAAAACACTGGCTACTTTCTGGTGCCTTTCCCGGACATAGAGTATTTCTTTTTCAAGGTTGTCTTCGATAATGTCTATGTCATAGCCGTCCACCATCATCTGCACGGCATTCCTGAGAAACTTGTCCTTTAGTCCTTTTATTTCCGGCTGCAAGCCCACCATCCCGCCTCTTTTCGCTTTTTCGGAAAGCCCCCCCACAATTTCTATCATTTGCAGGGAGGTTTCCCTTTTATTGGGAAAGAATGCCAGGCTGAATGCTTTCGGGATAGCTTTGATCGTTGTCCAGGGGTACGCAATTAAAGTTGATGAAAGAGTTCCTACAATTACCAGCAGGAACGCGTCCAGGTTGAACAACATGTGCAGGATTTCGCCGCGCGCCATGACTATATAAATTGCTATAATTCCTATGATTGCCCCGCCGACCGTCAATAGATCCATAAAATAATCTCCTTTATTTTAGTAATTATTTTTTAAGCTCGATCAGCCCTTCGGTGTTCAGCTGGCGGACCGCGTCGATGATCTTCCTCTTTTCCTCTTCGATTCTCACGGCGGACAAAGGCCTGCCGAGCTCAATTTCCTGCTGCATCCTTTTCCTGGCGGCTTCGGTGAGCCCCTGCAGGATCTTGGCCCGGAAACCTTCCGGAGTGGATTTAAGCACCTGCGCAAACGCTGCCAGGTTAAGCCGCCTCATTACAACCTGTATGGCGTTAGCGTCGAAAAGCGCGATATCTTCAAAACTGAAAACTGACTTTTGCAGTTTTGCCGCGGCTTCCGGATTTTTCACCTTTATGGAAGCGATAACCTTTTCCTGGGTGGCCTTGTCGCTGTAGTCAAGCAGGCCAAGCAGTACGTCCTGCCCGCCAAGCGAATAGTTTATTGAGTCTTTGACTTTCTGTTCCAGAGATTTCACCGCATCAGGGTCCATCTGCCGGACTCCCGTGAATAATTCCGCTATTTTCACGCGCTGGTCGGCCGGAAAACCAGCGCATATCCTGGAGGCCATCTCGCGCGGAAGATAATTTAGCACGACAGCAATATTTTCTGGCTGCTCGGTTTTAAGCGCATCGGCAAGCTGCGCCCCTTGGACGGGGCTGATGAACCAGAAAGGCCTGCGTTGCTCGGCATCAGCGGGTATTGCCGCCGCGGCCTGTGTTGCGGCCGCTGTTTCAGCCGCGGCTGCGCCTGCGGACTGTGTGCCGCCGCCGAAAGCTTCATTGGCGCCGGACTCCTTCTGTACGGCTACGTAGCTGGCGATAACATCCACCAGGCTTTTTGAGAATATCTTGAACGGGTTGAACAGGAATAATATCGAGCTGAAAATGGCAAAGGTAAAAAGGGCTATGGCTATCACGTAAAAAACCTGCGGAGGGTAAATCAGGGAGTTCCAGGAGAAAGGGTTGCGCTTGAAATTCATCCTTTCTATCACCAGCTGGTCACCGCGCTCAGCATCGACGCCGAGCAGTCCCGTGGCCACTTTCTTGATGATTTCCACGATATCCTGCGAGACGGCTTTGTCCAGTATGACGGTGGCGCTGATTTTCTTTATCATGGTTTTGGTCTGGCCGATATCAAGGGGTGCGATTAGGTCCTCTATTTTGCGCTCGCCTATATTTTCTTTGACGGGGACTCCCGGCAGCACAGTCTGCGCGCGCTGGCTGACGGGCTTTATCTGCAATTCCTTCTTTTCTTTTTCGCTGTAGAGTTCTGTATTTATGATGATTATTATTTTATCGGTGCCGGCAATTTCAGTAAGGACTTTCCTCAGTCGTTCCTCAAGGCTTGTCTCAATGGATATTTTTGTCTCGATGCTGGTTTCAATGCTCTCGTTGGCGGCACGGGCCGTTGAGTAATGACCGGCGGAAGCGAAAACTGCAAGGCTTGCGACGGCAGCGGCTAAAGTGAATTTTTTAGTCATGATTTTGTTCTCCTCTTGGAAAATTATATTTTGAAATCCCTCAAGTATTTCGCGCTCTGCTCGGGCAGGGCGACGTTTATATACATCCCGGAACCAATCTCGAACCCGGCTGTCTTTGTGACCTTGGGAACTATGCTCAAGTACCAGTGAAAGAAGTCGTTGTGCCTGGTTTTCCCCGGCAGCGACCTGACCACGTAATTAAAATCGGGGTTGTTGAGCCCGTAATACACCCTTGAAAGAACATCTTTCAATATGCCGGAAAATTCCCTCATTTCATCATCGGATACGTTAGGAAAGCAGGGAGCGTGGTTTTTCGGGAAAACCCAGATATGGAACGGCGAAAATGCCGCGTATGGTATAAATGCCACGAAATTGGCTGTCTGCGCCACGATCCTCTCTCCGGATGAAATCTCATCGCGGATCATCCTGCAGAAAACGCATTCCATGTTGTCATCGAAGTAGCGCATGGCGTCTTCCACACGGCTGCGTATGTGCGCCGGAACGACGGGCGAGGCGATTATCTGGGAGTGCGAATGTTCCTGCGAGGCGCCGGCCGAAGGGCCGTGGTTCTTGAAAATCGTGACCAGTTCAACGCGCTCGTCTTCAATGGCGGAAAGGTATCTGTTCCTGTAGGCCTTTATAATGTTTTCCACCTGGGTGTTTTCCATGAGGGCTATGGTTTTATTGTGGAGAGGTGTTTCAAGCACTATTTCGTGGATCCCAAAACCGTCCATGTGGCGCACGATGCCTTCGTTCCTGAATTCGCGGGTGCCTTCGGGGACCAGCGCGGGGAATTTATTGGGTATAACCCTTACTTTCCAGCCTTTTTCATCGCGAATGGAGAATTTTTCTACCGGCGAGAGTTTTTCATTCCCGGGACAGAACGGGCACTGCGGCGAGTATTCCGGGATTGTTTGCGCTTGTTTTGACCTGTCCGTACTGCCTTGGGCGAAATCTTCCGGCCTTTTTGCCCGTTCTGTGGCTATTATTACCCATTCC
>MGVM01000139.1:0-5899 GCA_001800495.1 Elusimicrobia bacterium RIFOXYB2_FULL_48_7 | reverse complement strand
TCAAAACCCTGGGAAAAACCGGAATTTGTTCACTATTAGCAGCATTAAATATTAACATAAATTTAGTTAAGTTTCAAGAAGAGTGACTAAAATCACCGGGGATTGCGCTTCGGCTCACCTTGAGCCTCAGCATCAACCCTGTTCCAGCTTCGCTGGACGATAGGAAATGGACGGGTTGACAATAATAGGCTTAAATGATAGAATTAGCAACCAATAAAAGCTCTTTTTTTCACTTCTTATTGACATTTTGCCCCCATAGACTAGCGGTTAGGTCATCGCCCTTTCAAGGCGGTAGCACCAGTCCGAATCTGGTTGGGGGCATTTTTTTTGAGCATGGTGCGAAATCCAAACTGTCAACAAGTTTGGATTGAATTCCATCCTACTCATACCCCGCATTCCTTCATCAGTTTCTCAATATATCCTATCTCACTTTCTGAAAGAACCCAATCCCCGGCTTTAACGTTTTCTTCCACCTGGCTTGGGCACCTTGCGCCTACGATAGCTGAAGTAACCTCAGGCCTTCTTAACACCCACGCTATGGCAAGTTCCTGCACGGCCCTGCCCTTTTTTGAAGAAAAACCCTTCAGCTCATTTATGAATTTCATAATCGTGCCGAACTTCGGCTCGTGGAAATACGGGTCGTTGTGCCGGTTGTCATCCGGCGAAAGGTTTTTTATTACTTCCTCGGTGAATTTTCCGGTAAGCAGGCCTTTCTGCAACGGGCTGTAAACAACCACCCCTATTTTATTCTCGGCGCAAAAACCCAGGATCTCTTTTTCAATATCGCGCCTGAGCATGCTGTAAGGCGGCTGAAGGGAGGCAATAGGGTGGATCTTGTTGCAGCGTTTCATCTGTTCTGTGTTGAAATTAGAAACGCCCGCGTAACGGATCTTCCCCTCTTTTATCATTTTACCTATTTCTGCCCAGGCATCTTCAAGGTCTTCTTCCGGAGACGGCCAATGCACCTGGTAAAGGTCAATCACGTCCGTTTTCAGCCGTCTCAGGCTGTTTTCAAGTTCCCTTCGGATACTCTCTTTTTTCAGGCAGCTGACCAGGTTGCCTTCCGTGTCCCACAACCTGCTGCATTTTGTTGCGACAATCACCTTGTCCCGCAAGCCTTCCAGGGCTTTTGCCAGTATTTCTTCTGAATGGCCCAGTCCGTAGGCAGCCGCTGTGTCAATCCAGTTTATTCCGAGGGCAACCGCCCGCCTGATGGCCGCGATTGAATCCTTGTCGTCCTGGGGTCCCCAACTGTATTTCCACCCGGCTCCGCCTATAGCCCAGGTTCCCAGCCCGATCACGGTTAAATTGAGGTCTGTCCAACCCAGTTTTCTAGTTCGCATCCTTCCTACTTGATACCCCATGCTACGCGCTTGGAAGCGTATGGGGCACCTTCTTGATTATTACATTTTGAATTTATCAAAATAGTTTTTTATTTTTTCCGGGGTTTGAGGGAACTTGTTTTCATCCCACTCGCCGAATGATTCTTTGCCCATTCTTAAAAAATGGCGCTTGTGAGGGTCGATTCCGAACAAACTGACCGCGTAGGCGTCCATTTCCACCGGATTGTCGCCTGCCAGCGCGAAACCCAGGTCCTCCACAAGCGCTGGGTTGGAGTGTTTGTAACCAGCTTGCGTTAGTGAATTAACCGAGATTATGGTGCGGTTCATCGCCTCAAGCACATGTATATTATCCGGGAATACCGCAGTGTAAATCTTTAGCATGTCGTTTATCGAAGAAGACAAGCCCATGTCGTCCTTGCCGTGGTAATTTTCCCTGTTGGGCGCAGGTATCATCCCGAACAGGTTTTTCATGGCCAGCGTGAAAAATATCCTGTCGGATTTTGCGTACATCACCTTGAACTTCGCAAGGTTTACAAGGGTCGCGGCGCGCAAATCAAAAAGTTTTTTCGGGATAACACCGTAAAGCTCGGGGTGTTTCACGGGAGGGTATTTCTTTTCTACAAGTGCTTTAATTATTTCCGGGTCTACGGTCCTTCCCGCCCAGTATTCTTCCGTGGCATTTATCCATTCCACGTTGTGTTTTTTGAATAATTCGCCAATTCCCGTAGATTTGAAGAATATTTCATCCTGCAGCCGGAACCATTCAACGTGCTGCATCCCTTCTTCAAGGCCGGGAAGGATTTTTTTTGAAAGGTCGTTGCGCGCTGCGGTATAGCATTCGGTCACGTAAATTTTCCGGCCTTCCAACAACATGAAAAACAGTTCCAGAACTTCTTTTTCAGTGTAGTATCCGATGAATTCCTTGTAGAAATTCGGCTTGATAACAAAACATTCGTTGTCCAGGCGGAACCCGTCCAGGAGTTTTTTGAGCCCTAAAAGCGAATTGGTTTTACTAAATTTTAACATTGTTATTACGGTTCTGTGGAAAAATCCACAATCAGTGTTATTCTAGAGGAAGTTCCAAGATCAACATGAGGGGTATATGCATAATCAAGCTTAGTATGGCCGAGTTTTATCCCAAAACCAGCAGAAAATTCAACTGTCTGTTGGTACCCGCAACCAAATCTCAGTGCAAATAGCTTTTGCACAGGAATTTCTACCCCAATACCAATTCTTATCTTTGGGTCAACACTTGTGATCAGATCCATGCTGAGACTGATGTCTTTTGTCGCATATCCCGGGCTTAATCTTAAGGTTGTCGGGAGATTATCCGTCCCAGAAGTACTACCGACATTTTGAAGTGTTGCACCGAATCTTTCTCCGGTACCCCTGAAATTATACAATAGTCCAATATCCCCGGTGAAAGCTGATACCTGTGAATCACCGAGCTTTTCAGAAATAACATTTAAGGCCAATCCGAAATTAACCGTTTTATCTTCCTTAAAATTAAGCGGGTAACAATTAGCATATCCAACCGAAAATTTGCTGTCACTCAGCGTAATCTCGTCCCCCTGAACTACCGTCTGAACACCCCCGACATCAGCTGTTGACCGTGTATTGTCACTGGTTTTAAGCATCTTTACACTGAATCCCAAAGCATGTTCCCCAAAACCGAAACCAAACATAAAATTATCAGCTGAAATATCATTGTTAAAAAGAGATACGTGTGTGAATGCGTATTGGGAATTCATAACGAAACCCAGTCCTGCGATATTATATTCAAATGCCGATAGATCATTTGATAGAGATGAAAAATTCCCGCCCATAGCCTGCGGCCTTGCTGCAAATCCAATTTTAAGAAAAGTTAAACCTGACGTGCCTGGCGACTGAAAAATCTCGGAATGCAGCATATCGCGCGATATCAAAATTAATAATATGACCATGACCGGAATAAAAACCGCACGAAGAGATTGCCTGCTATTTTTCATTTTATGAGAGTGATTTTTCCTCTGATTTTTCCCATACTGGATTCAATGACATAATAATACATCCCGTCTGAAGCAATATCCCCGTCATCGTTCCTTCCATCCCATTCGGCACGATTTGCATAGATACTACTGAGCGTTCTTACCCTTTCCCCGGCAATGTTGTATATTTTCAGCGATCCTACCGTGCCTTGAATTTCCTGGGAAAAATATATCCTGACCATCTGGGATTTGTAAGGACTGAAGGGATTAGGTGTACTGAGCACATTAAACGAAGCCGAAAGAACCGGAACCCTGTAACCTAAAGCCTTTGCCGCATTTACTATTCCATACCCGGCAAACCTATCTCTGCCCGCCGGCGAAATATCAGTCGCTGTTACCGCAAGTTTTTCATATATTTCCGAAAATGTTAAGAGTGGTTCCTTTGTCAGCATGAGGGCAATAACACCCGAAACGAAAGGAGCGGCCATCGAAGTACCATCCGAACTTGCATACCCAATCGGACTCCAGAGATCGTCGTCATCATTCAAAATCCCCCCCGGATTGGATGAGGGGACCACGCTCCATATCCCGACACCCGGAGCCAGAAAATCAAGCTCAGTGCCGAAATTTGAAAAATTCGCACGACTGCCGTTGTATGTCGCTGCACCTACAGCTATCACGGTATCTAATGCAGCGGGAAACATGACGTAATCATTACTGTTATCATTGTCTGAAGCGAAATTACCTGCAGCTGCGACGATTATTGCTCCCCGGTCATATGCATCATTAATGACCGTTTTCTCGGTAAGTGAAAGCTCTTCTCCGCCGACGCTCAGATTAATTATTTTTGCCCCGTTTTCAACAGCATACGGCACTCCTTCCGAAATAGATTCTGTAGAACCCATTCCATACTCATCAAGTATTTTTACCGGAAGTATCCTCGCACCCCAACTCACTCCTGCAATGCCTGTACCGTTGTTTGTCATAGCTGATATTATTCCCGCAACATGAGTGCCATGTCCGTTATTGTCCATGGGAGGCATACCCGGATAAATAAAATTATAACCGTTTAGCCAGTCAACATTTTGACTTAAGTCTGGATGCCTATAGTCAACTCCTGTGTCTATTACTGCAACAGTTATGTTCCATGATGCTTTAACGATATCCCAAGCATCGATACAGTCGATCTTTGACAGGCCCCATTGATATGAGTTGTAGTATGTATCGTTCGGTATAACTAGAGCTCTTCTGATATAGTTCGGCTCGGCGTATTCTACTTCTGGCAGGGATTTGTAGTAATTGACCGCAGATTCCACGCTCATGGTGCCGGGAAGCTTGATCACATCAACGCCGGCGCGTTTCAATTCGTTTTTGGTGAAAGCGCTGATGCGCCCTGCCGAGTTCATCCGGGACGCCCCGGGCGTGCTGGACCTGAATTTTACGATCACTTCGCCCTTGACCACGTCTAAGAGTTTTTTTGACCCTGATGATTTGAACTTTTCAACCTGGAAAGCGCCCGCGGATACAGCTAAAAAAACGGCGATTAAAACTGCGGAGGAAATTCTGAACGATAGGTTTGATTTCAATTTATTTGATTAGAGGTCTTGTTCTTTTCTTATCGGCAGGGAAATGCTCCATGCTTCAAAAAATCCCGCCAGGAACGCACCAACGTAATAGCCCCACCATTGGTTGGGCACTTTGCCGAGGATCCAGACAAAACCGACAGTCAGCATCGAAAAGCTGAAACAATAAGTTCCTATGGCTGACAGGATCAATTTTTTTGGCATGTTAGAATACAATTTTTTTCTGTCTTCGGGGTAGGTGAAAGCCCTGGCCAGGGCGATCGTGGCGCCGGCTGCCAGTATTAACACCGGGCTGGCAAGGCGGCATATGAAAAGCACCGCCATCAGCACCGACCTTTCCGGGGTAAGGCCCTTGAACCAAAGCCCGTCGTAGGCGGCATAGCTGCCGATATAGAAAACCGGCTCGCTTCCGCCGATCGCGAAAATATTCACAACAACAAAAACCAACGCGAAAAACACGCTAATGCCGTAAACAACCAGGTTCAGGTTTTTTTTGATGTTCTCCCCGCCGTAGGCAAGGCCGTAAATGGCCAGAAAAACACTCGGCCCGAATACGCCTATCATGAAGAATTCGCGAATATTGTTTATTATTAAAGGAAGGGGATGCGGGCCCAGCAACAGCTGGAGGGGCCTTGTGGCAAGGTAGATGCCGAACGCCATGAAAGCGTAGTACGCGCGGTCATAGGTCGCCTTGCCGGCCGAAAAATGCCTTATCGGAGCGATATAAACGATGTACTTCGCCAGGGCCAGGAAAATAAGCCCAGCTGAAATCGGGATGAAAATGTTTACTATGATTACCGGAAGATATTCCATAATTTTTGTCCTCCTATGCTACAAAATAACAGTTATTGTGTCAACAAGTTTCCGTCAGTTTTTTTATCTCCGCGCGCCTTTTTTCTATGTCTTTGCGTGTTATTTTGCAGAGCTTTCCCAGGCTGAAACCCTGGCAGCAGAAGGAACCCATGACCGTGCCGTATACCATCGCCTGCCGGGCTATCTTCTCGTT
>MGVM01000138.1:6279-6718 GCA_001800495.1 Elusimicrobia bacterium RIFOXYB2_FULL_48_7 | reverse complement strand
GCGCCCCTGATGTTTCCTTCCTTGTGGAAAAGGCTTGCGACGAAGTGTATCCAAGCCATATAGAGAAAAAGAATGGAAACAAACACGCACGCCCAGAAGAAGAAACTCAGGTAAAGCAAAGGGATTGAGTGCGAGCTGTCAGCCGACAGAAGCACCTGCCTGCTCACCGCCTGTGTCAGCAATGCCAGCAGGAAAACCAGCATGGCGAACCCGGTATAGTTGCCCTGTTTTATTTTTTCTATGGTTGCTTTCGGGGTTGTAATAAAATCCAGTAAAAATTCCACGCTCTACCTCTTTTAAACCCTACTCCATCATGTATTCAAACCTGATGCCATTCTTTGAAACTATATCCTGGAAAGGAAGTTTTGATTCCGGGATCCCGAACATTGAGAATAACTTTTCCCACGGGTCGTATTCCGTGACGACTTTCACGTCGCCC
>MGVM01000138.1:4840-6233 GCA_001800495.1 Elusimicrobia bacterium RIFOXYB2_FULL_48_7 | reverse complement strand
CGGAGCGCTTCCGAGCCGATATAAACCCTGCCGTCCGCGAGTTGTTTGACTTTCTCGCGGTCCATTTTCCTGCCTTCAACTATCGCGTCCACGAACTGGCCGTAGGCTTCGTCAATCAGCGCCTGAAACATTTTTCTCTCTTCAGGTTTAAGCGTCCTGAACATGGACCCGCTGTCCTTGCGGTCGCCGGATTTGATGGTTTCCATCTTCACGCCGATCTTCTTGAACAGTTCTTCCGCGTTGCCCAGTTGCATTATGACGCCGATGGAGCCGGTAAGCGTGCCCGGGTCGGCCACGATCTTATCGCAGGCGCTGGCGATGTAATAGCCGCCGCTTGCCGCGACATCGCTCATTGATGCTACTATGATCTTCTTTTTTTCGGTTCTCTGCTTCATGATTTCAGCGTATATTTCCTGCACCGCCGCGACGCTTCCGCCGGGCGAGTTTATCCTTAAAATTACCGCCTTGATCTCGCTGCGTTCCCCGAAAGCCCTGAGCTTGCGGACTACTGTCTCGGCGTCATACGTCATGAATTTGTTCGGGGATTGCCCCATCTGGATGGGCCCCACCACCTGGATGACACCCACTGCCTGCTTCGGCGACGGGTTCATACTCGCGAGAGCATTGCGGGGTTTCTGGGTAATAAGGGGTTTCTTCATAAAAAGCATTGTCAATGAAGAAACCAGGGCGAGAATGTAAAGCACGAGGATTAGGTCTGTTACGGTTTTTTTATGCATTCTTTCCTCTTTGACACCCTATGCTATGCGCTAAGAAGCATATAGGGTGTTTTCCTTTTTATTTTCCTTGTGTCGTTGAATTTATTACCTGGTAATTTGTAGCGCTGTTCTTTAATTGCTCCGTAGTTGCAGAAAGCAAGATGTCATCGGGTTGTGCTTCCAGGATGTCCTTTAGAATGAATGACCGCGAATAAATGTCCCTGTAAGGTAGCTGGTATTTCCCGGCTATTGCCGATAGTTTTTCGCCTTTGTCCCGCAGTTTTATGATGTCGTCAAAAGGTGTTTTTGAGCTTTCCGCCATCATTGAAAGCCGAATAAGTTCCAGGTAACCGTATCCCCGGTACCAGAGCGCGTGGAGCTTGTCGGAGCTTTGCTTGAAATGCAGGGCGATTTTACCTATAAGCGGGTCGGTGACCGGTTCTTCCTTTTCACCGGGTTTTGAAGTCCGAAAACTGCCGGGGTCCATGCCTACGCCGAAATCAACTCCTTGTGCGAAAAGGCTGCCGGCGGTCAATATCTGGATGAACATGAAAAAGAGCAGTTTATATTTTGGCATTATTTCAGTCAGCGTCTACAATCAGTGTGACCGGCCCGTCATTATGTATTTCCACAAGCATTGATTCCTGGAATTCCCCGGTTGCTGTTTTCAGCCCTGA
>MGVM01000138.1:0-4831 GCA_001800495.1 Elusimicrobia bacterium RIFOXYB2_FULL_48_7 | reverse complement strand
GTATTCAACAAAATCCTCGTAAAGTTTTTTTGCCAGTACCGGGCTGGCTGATTTCCTGAAGTCAGGCCTTCTGCCCCTTGTGCAGTCGCCGTAAAGAGTGAACTGCGAAACCACCAGGATTTCGCCCTTGATGTCCAGGACTGAGTTATCAAATTTGCCGAGGTCGTTCGGGAAAATCCTCAAGTTTAGCACTTTTTCGGAAAGTAATTTCGCTTTTTCCTGGGTGTCGGTGGCTGCGATGGCAAGCAGGACGACCAGCCCTTTCGATATTTCCCTTTCATTGCTTCCGATCTTTACCTTTGCTTTTGTGACTCTTTGGACTAAAGCTCTCATAATTTTTACCTTTTAAACCTTTTTAAAAAATGCCTCCAGCGGGAGTCGAACCCACATCACAAGCTTCGGAGGCTCGTGCTCTATCCATTGAACTATGGAGGCCGAATTGGATGAGGTCCTCAAATTGCTACCTTACTAATTTGAGGACTGAAATATTTAACCCAAACTTATACCTTACTAGTTTGGGGGCCGAATCGGACTGAGTAAAATATTAAACTAAAAAAAGATCCTTTAATTTAGCAATCGCTTCATCAAGCTTCTTCGCGTCTTTCCCCCCGCCCTGCGCGAAATCCTTCCTGCCGCCGGCAGAGCCGTCAATAAGTTTCGCGAATTCTGAAGCGGGTTTGGAGACATCAGTCCCGGAATCAACTGCGTCCTTTGTAGCCGTGATAACAAATGATATTTTGCCGTCAGACGCGTTAATGACCGCGATAACAGAGTTTGTCTTGTATTTGTCTTTCAGGTTATCTGAAATAGACCGCAGGTTTTTTGCATCAAGGCCCGGATCGGCAAGTTTCTGCACTACGAGCTTCTTGCCGTCTTTAAGCGGGTATTCGTCCTGGCTTGCCCCGGCAGACGCTCCCGCGCCCCCGCTGGTTTTTAATTTTTCTATTTCTTTTGCCAGCGTTTTTTCCTGCGCCAGTAAGCTGTCAACTCTCTTTGCGAGGTCTTTCTGCGATGTTTTAAGCTTCGCGCTGACTTCTTCAAGTATGAATTCCTTGTCAGCTATGTATTTAAGCGCCATTTTGCCGCAGACGCCCTCTATCCTGCGCAAGCCACTGCCCACAGAGGTTTCCGCGATTATCTTAAACAGCCCAATCTCGCCAGTGTTCTTGCAGTGAGTTCCCCCGCAAAGTTCCATGCTGTATGCGGATTCAGGCGCGTCACCAACAAAAACGCACCTCACGTCATCCTTGTATTTTTCACCGAAAAGAGCCGTGGCGTTCATTTCCCTGGCTTCCTTCAGCGTTGTAAGCTTTACATTTACCTTGAGGCATTCCATTATTTTTTCGTTTACTATTTCCTCGATCCTGGCTAATTCCCTCGCGTCCAGCGATTTGAAATGAACGAAATCGAACCTGAAGCGCTCAGGCGCCACAAGTGACCCCGACTGCGTGGCATGCTCGCCAAGTACCGTCCTTAGCGCCTTGTGAAGCAGGTGGGTAGTGGTGTGGTGCCTCATTATGTTTTTTCTGTTTTCCTCATTTATCCGGGCTGTGACCTTATCCCCCACTGACAAGCCGCCCTTTTCAACCTGGATCTTATGAATAATTATATTTTCAACCGGTTTCTGGGTATCCAGCACGTTCGCCGTGGCTGTGGCGTTTTTCAACAGGCCTATATCGCCCACCTGCCCGCCGGATTCCGCGTAAAAAGGCGTGACATCCAGCACGATCTCAGCAAAATCTTTCTCGTTTATTGAACTTGCTTCCCTGCCATCTTTGAGGATGTGCTTGATGGTGGCTTCGAAATCCAGTTTTTCATAGCCCACGAACTTGGTAGCGGGAAGCTTCTTGTAAACAGCGGTATCCGTGACAGTCATTGTTTTCCAGGAAGATTTCGCGAGATCGCGGGCAGTTTCCTGCGCCGCCAGGAATTCCTTTTCATCAAAGGCGATACCGTGCTCGTCAAGTATTTCTTTTGTAAGTTCACGCGGGAAACCGAAAGTATCGTAAAGCTGGAACACATCCTTGCCCGCCATTTTTTTCGAATTCCCCACTTTTTTTATCAGGTCGTTGAGCAAGTTCATCCCGGTGTCCAGCGTTTCGATGAATTTTTCTTCCTCCATTTTGGTGACCGCGGCGATATTCTCGCGCCTCATGGGGAGTTCCGGGTAGGCGTCCTTCATCATTTCAATAACCTTGTTGCTTAGTTTATAAAGAAACGGCTTGTCGTAACCAAGCAGTTTTGCCTGCCTGAGCGCGCGCCTTACAAGGCGCCTGAGCACGTATCCGCGGCCCTCATTGGAAGGCAGTATCCCGTCGCCTATCAAAAACGTTATAGAGCGGATATGGTCAGAAATTATATTGAGCGCGGTGGTCGTTTTTGCATCCGCGGTGTAATTGCAGTTGAACGTTGTTTCCAGTTCCTGGATTATCGGGAAGAAAAGGTCTGTTTGAAAAACAGTTTGTTTGCCCTGGACCGCGCGGGCTAGTCGTTCCAGCCCCATGCCGGTATCTATGTTTTTTGCTTTCAGTTGCTGAAGTTCCCCGGATTCAGTACGGTTGAACTGCGTGAATACCAGGTTCCATATCTCCAGCCACCTGTCACAGGAACAGTCAGGCCCGCAATCATGTTTGCCACAGCCGTATTGCTTACCGTTGTCATAAAGGATCTCTGAGCACGGCCCGCAGGGCCCTGTCGGCCCCATGGTCCAGAAATTTGTTTCCGGGCCGAGTTTGTAGATCCTGTCAGCAGGCACTATTTTTTTCCAGAGTTCAAGCGCTTCATTGTCGTCCCTGTAAACGGTTATATAAAGCCGGTCTTCCGGCAGTTTCACTACCTTTGTCAGGAATTCCCATCCCCAGGCAATCGCTTCCTTCTTGAAGTAATCCCCGAAGGAGAAATTGCCCAGCATTTCAAAGAAACTCAAGTGCCTTGCCGTGTGGCCTATCTGGTCCAGGTCGGAAGTCCTGAAACATTTCTGGCAGGACACCGCGCGCGGCGGCGACATTTTTTCCTCGCCCAGGAAATACTTCTTGAACTGCACCATACCCGCCGATGAAAAAAGCAGGGTGGCATCAGACGATGGCACCAGCGAATCAGATGGCACCAGGTTATGGCCGTTGTTTTTGAAGAATTCCAGGAAAGCTTTTCTAAGTTCGCTGCTGTTCATAACGTAGTTGCCGATTTATCGGCTGTTTTGTTGTCATTGCGAGCCGCTTGTCCGGCGTGGCAATCTTGTTTCGTAGTTGCCGTTTCAATCCTTCGGGTAGGCCCCTTGGATAAGCTGTATCGCGTTCTTCTGCATCTCCAGGAAATCCTTCCAGGTGAGTTTTGAAAGTTTCATTATCTGCCTGGCGCCTTTTTCATCTATCAGGTTGTCAGGCACGTGGGTATCGGTGCCCAGAATCATCCTGGCGCCGTATTTCTTCGCCATTGCCGCCACGTGCGCGTCGGTAACGCGGTGGCTTTTCTTGGCCGTTATTTCAAGCAATACATTCTTCTGGCTGGCAAGCTGGGTGTCGCTCTTGCTGATCTTCCCTGGGTGCGCAAGTATATCGGCTCCGGAAAGTATTCCGCTCAGGTTCGTCCCGGGCGGCACGGTCTCAGCCACGGTTTCCCCATGCACTATCACAACCTTGGCGCCCAGCTTCCTGCAAATCCTTACCGCTTCCGCTATATTCTGCGGAGGCACATATGTTACTTCCGCCCCCGGCACTACAAGAATGTTGTATTGCTGGGTCAGGATCTTTGCCACTTTCACCAAGCTGGGAACTACTATCTCCATATTGGAATAATCAACATGGTCCGCCAGGCCAATGACCGTATATCCCTTGACTTTGGCCCTGTAAACCAGCTCGGACGGCAACAGCGCGCCATCAGAAAATAGGGTGTGCGTGTGAAGGTCTATCATAATTATAATTATACTACAAATTCAGGTGTTAGTCAAAACTTAGCAGGTTTGGAGGAGGGTTGGGACTAGCGGTCATTTACCATCATTAATTGAGCCGCCACAAATAAAAATTAAGGATAGCGGCAAAACTCACCCAGAGAATATACGGCAGTAAAAGCACTGCGGCAGTTTTCGAGATCTTATAGAAACTTAAAATAGTCAGCAGGATAGCTATCCATAATGCCGCAATTTCAACAAGCCCGGCCAAAGGGTTTCTCATCCCGAAAAATAGAATAGACCATGTTGTGTTAAGAAACAGCTGGATGAAGAAAACAGATAACGCTGCTTTTACACCCTTGCTCCCATCATATTTTTTCCATACCAGGAACAAAGCTATGCCCATCAACAGATACAAGGCAGTCCACACCGGGCCAAAAATCCAGTTTGGCGGGTTAAAAGACGGTTTATTCAGTGTAACATACCAGGTACGGATTGCCGGCATTGTAAAATACGCCCCGATAATACCCGCTAACTGGCAAACGATGATACTTGCTATCAATTTCAGCGTTCCTTTAGGCATAATAAATGTTCCTCCGAGTATAATTATTAAGAAAGTCTGTAATTCCGGTTTAGATTTTTAAAAGTTTATTTATCTGTTCAATATATTCAATTGGATTATTCTTTAACTTGCATTCCCAGCAAACAAATACTTTCCACCCTAATTTTGTTAATTCCCCGGTTTTCCTTCTATCCCTCAGAATATTGCGACGAAATTTGGTTTGCCAAAAATTAATATGCGTTTTTGGCATTGATGGTTTGCAGTGCGGACACCTATGCCAGTAACAACCATTCACAAATATCGCTAGCTTTTTTGATGGGTAGCATATATCAGGCCTTCCAGGAACCCTTCCCCAATGCAGCTTATATCCTTTTAAACCAGAT
>MGVM01000137.1 GCA_001800495.1 Elusimicrobia bacterium RIFOXYB2_FULL_48_7 | reverse complement strand
AGTTTATGGTGTGATTTACAAAATGTTAGCTTTTATGCCATTTCTTCTACTTATCATTGATGGTTTTAAGTTTAAATCAAAGGATAACCTCAATATTTCTGAAACAATATGTATTCTTGTCGCGATTATATAACGCTTTGTAAATTCATCTTGTCTGATGACAATTCCCGCTAGATTCGCTATTGCATTATCAATGTTTTCAACAAAAATATTTGGAATATGCCAAACCCCACAGCCACTAAGTCCTTCTGGGATAACAGCTCGTTTCTTTTCCCCGGTTTTTATATCAATAATCTGTCTTTGAGGATAGCTCAATACCAAACACTGGTCTCTGTAAGATTCTATTTCTTTACCAATCTGGTTGTTATTATAAATGTCTGTAAGGAATTTCTGTGCCTTGAATGAGGAAACGCCTATCACGATGCGGTCCGGGTTCAGGAAATCGTGGATCGCGGTGCCTTCCCTGAGGAATTCTGGGTTTGAAGCAACGTCGAAGGCAACACCGGCCTTTTTTGACGAATTTCTTTCTATGGTCGTTTTAACCCATTCGCCGGTTTCAACCGGGACGGTTGATTTGTCCACTACAAGCTTGTAGCCGTTAAGATTACGGGCTACTTCAGTGGCCACCCTTTCCACATTTGAGAGGTCCGCGCTGCCGTCTTCATGCGGCGGCGTGCCGACGCAGATGAATATAATATCGGAATTTTGTATGCCTTCCTTGATGTTTGACGAGAAAGAAATAAGTTTCTTATTTTTTTCGAGGAGTTTGTCCAGGCCGGGCTCGTAAATCGGGATTTTCCCTTTTTTGAGCATGGCAATTTTTTTCTCGTCATTGTCAATTAAAACGACCTTGTTGCCTAATTCAGCGAAACAAGCGCCTGAAACAAGACCTACATAACCCGAACCTATAATGCAGATGTTTTTCATAGTGTTTTAAAGTACTCTATCGTTTCTTTCATTCCTTCCTTAAAATTTACCAGAACCCTGTATTTCAGCTGCTTATTGGCTTTTGAAGTGTCGGCAAGAGTGTGCCTGACGTCCCCGGCTCTTGGCGGAGCGTGCCTGGTTTTCATTTTATGGCCTGTTGTTTTTTCTATGATCTTTATAGTGTCCAAAAGGGAATAGTTTTCGCCGCAGGCGATATTGAAAACCCCGTGTTTTACAGGGCTTTTTGCGGCAAGCAGGTTGGCCGACACGACATTATCTATATAAGTGAAGTCCCTTGACTGTTTCCCGTATCCGTCGATAACGGCTGTTTCGTTTTTCAAAGCGGCATTGATAAATTTAGGTATTACCACTGCGTACTGCGATTTCGGGTCCTGCCTGGGCCCGAATACGTTGAAATACCTCAATGATATGCTCTGGAGCCCGAAAAGCTTTGAGAACACCGTGCAATAATACTCTCCTGTCAACTTTGAAACCGCGTAAGGCGATACAGGCGATGGAAGCTGTGTTTCAAATTTTGGCAGGGTCGGATTGTCCCCGTAGGCAGAAGAGGAAGATGCGTAGACAAATTTTTTGACTTTGTGTTCCTTTGACAGGTTCAAAAGCAGCAGTGTCCCGGAAACGTTTACGTCGTTCGAAGAAACCGGATCGGCAACTGACCTTGGAACGGATCTCAGGGCTGCCTGATGCAGCACGATATCAACATTTTTAAGGGCAAGATTAACGTCGCGTTCATTGCGGATGTCGCCCTTAATAAGTTCGATCTTATTTATGATGTTTTTAAGGTTGTTTTTTGTGCCCGTGCAGAAGTTATCAAGCACGCGCACTCTTTCACCGTGTTTAATGAGTTCATCCGCAATGTGAGAGCCTATAAAGCCGGCTCCTCCGGTTATAAGGTATAAGCTCATAAGCCCGCCTTTGTGTAAGATAAAATAAAATCTTTCGTGGCTTCCTGCCAGGGTCTTATCGGTTTAAAACCCTCGAGTTGCCAGAAATAGTTTTTCAGGTATGACTTCTGGGGCCTTTGGGCCAGGTATACTTCACCGGGTTCGATTAACGATACTTTCGTTGGTTTGCCTAGAATTTTGAATATCTCTTCAACCTGGTTTTCACGGCTTGTTTTGCCGGAATTGGTCATGTGGTAAATCCCGTAAGCAGGTTTTTCCATGAGAAGGGAGATAGCTCCTGCAATGTCTTTTGTGTATGTCGGAGAGCCCCACTGGTCCCTGACGATTTTTATTTCTTTGTTTTCCCTGACCGAGATGATAACGAACGAAACGAAGTTGTTCCGTCCTATGCCGAAAAGCCATGCCACTCTCAATATATAAAACTTATTCAGCAGGTGTTTTACGTAGAATTCCGCCCAGTATTTCGATTTTCCGTAAACGTTTATGGGGTTTGTTTTGTCATTTTCGCTGTAACCTTCATCCGGCGGGTTCCTGCCGTCAAAAACATAGTCTGTGGAAATATGGCATAGGGTTGTGTCAAATCTCTGGCAGGCGATACACAGGTTCCTTGTCCCCAGCGCGTTTATTCTGAATGCCATGTCGGGTTGTTTTTCACAGCCATCCACGTCTGAATAAGCGGCCGTGTTGATTATCAGTTCGGGATTGAGCTTTGAAACCTTCCCGTAGGTGTCTTTCTGGTCTGTGATATCAAAAGGCATCCATTGCGTTTCAGGTATATGCCCGGGTTTTTTATTCAGGTCGCTGCCGAAGACCTCGTGTTTTTCATTCAGGGCGTCCCAAAGGTCCCTGCTCAGCATGCCGCCCGCGCCTACCAGTAGAATTTTCATAGCTTATAGTTTTTTTTGTAAAAATCCCTGAAATCTTTTTGTTTCTTCTTGGTTTTTTCCCACCACTGAGTATTTTTCATATACCACTCAACGGTTTCCTTGAGCGCAGATTCAAAATCATGGCGGGGCTTCCATCCAAGTTCATTTTTTATCTTTGAGCAATCAATGGAGTACCTTCTGTCGTGGCCGGCCCGGTCAGTGACGGGTTTGATGAGCGATTCCGGCTTGCCCGTCAGCTTAAGAACCATTTTCGTGATGTCGACATTCTGCATTTCCTTGCCGCCGCCGATGTTATAAATTTCCCCCGTCCTGCCCTTGTGGAGCACGGCGTCCAGGGCTTCGCAGTTGTCCGTCACATACAGCCAGTCCCTGACATTTTTTCCGTCGCCGTAAAGCGGCAGGGGTTTGTTTTCAATGGCATTTGTCACAAAAAGCGGGATGATTTTTTCGGGGTACTGGTAGGGTCCGAAATTATTTGAAGAGCGCGTTATTATGCCAGGGAAGCCGTATGTTTTGGAATATGCCCTGACCATCATGTCGCCTGAACTTTTACTTGCTGAATACGGGCTGTTAGGTGAGATGGTGCTGTCTTCCCTGAATGATCCGTTGTCAATGCTGCCGTACACTTCATCGGTAGATATTTGGATATAGCGCTGGATGCCGTGCCTTTTGGAGGCTTCAAGCAGGTTGAATGTGCCGAATACGTCGGTTTTAAGGAAGCTGTCGGGTTCGTGGATCGAGCGGTCGACGTGGGTTTCAGCGGCAAAATTTATTACCGCGTCAATTTTTTCACTATGAAGCAGTTTGTCAATGATTTTTGCGTCGCAGATATCGGCTTTGATGAACTTGTAATTACGGTTTTTTTCAACGTCTTTCAGGTTGTCGAGGTTGCCGGCGTAAGTCAGCTTGTCAAGGTTGATGATTTTATAAGCGGGATATTTGCTTAAGATGTGCCTGATGAAGTTGCTGCCTATGAACCCTGCCCCCCCGGTTACAAGGATATTCATATGCTTTACCACCCTTTCCTTGTTTTCCACGGTTCATATTTGACCTCGCCGGAATCAAGAGGCAGGCGGAATTCGTCCGGCTTGGCGCGATTATACAGCCTGGTGGGCATGTTCATTATCCAGGATGGCTCGTCTCCAACTGTTTCAAAGCCGTGGATAACACCCTTTGGTATCCTTAAGACACTAGGTTCGTCGGCGCAAATTACAAATTCTTCTACATTATCATAGGTGGTGGATTTTTTTCTTTTGTCGCACAAAACTATTCTTGATTTCCCGCGCAGGACGCAGAAAAAATCCACCTGTTTTTTGTGGAAATGCCATCCTTTCACCCAGCCTGGGTTGCAGACGGTGATGTAGCACTGCCCGAATTTCTCGAACATTTCATCGTCCGAACGCATAATCTCGAAAAGCCTGCCTCTTTCATCCTTGTGCACTGTAAGTTTTTTTAGTATAGCGCCTTCAATCATTTGAAATCGCCTCGCTTGCGGGGTTATAATTCTATACTGCTGGAATCCCCTACCATTATCCTGTAGGCCTGGGGTTTCTTACCGCTCTTGATTATATTCACATTCTGTCCGATGAGGCTGTCTTCAATCCTTGCGACATTAGCCACCTTTGAGTTTTCCAGGATGATGGTGTGTTCTATTTCGCTGTTTTCAATATTGCAGTTGAAATAGATCGCTGAGAAGGGGCCGATATAGGAGTTTATTACCTTTGTATTTTCGCCTATTATCGCAGGCCCGCGGATTATTGAATTGACTACTTCCGATCCTTTTTCTAGTACAACGCGGCCCTCGATTTTTGATTTGTCGTCAACCTTTCCGCTTATTTTCTGTTCCATTGTTTCAAGGACCAGGCGGTTTGCCTCAAGCAGGTCTTCAAGTTTTCCGGTGTCTTTCCACCAGCCCGCAACAATGCACGGCTTTACGTTCATGCCTTTTTCAACCAGGTATTGTATGGCGTCGGTGATTTCCAGTTCCCCTCTTCCCGAAGGTTTTATTGAGTTTACTGCAGTGAAGATATTTTTATCGAAAATATAAACGCCGGCCAGGGCCAGGTCGGATGGGGGCACTTTTGGTTTTTCTACCAGGCGCACAACTTTGCCGTTTTTGAGCTCAGCCACGCCGAAAGCCGACGGGTTGTCAACCTTGACAAGCATTATTTGGGCGTTGGGTTTTGTTGAATTGAATTCATTGACCAGGGATATAATGCCGTCCCTCAGAAGGTTGTCACCAAGGTACATCACGAAATCATCGCCGTTTATGAAATTTTCAGCTATTTTCACGGCGTGAGCCAGCCCTAGAGGCGCTTCCTGCTCAATATAGGTTATTTTTAGTCCGAATCTGGAACCATCCCCCGCGGCGTTCATTATTTCGCGCTTGGTGTCCCCAACGATAATCCCGACTTCTTTTATGCCCGCCTGCGCGATGAATTCAAGCCCGTAAAATAGAATGGGTTTATTTGCTATGGGGACAAGTTGCTTAGCTGACGTATGAGTGATAGGGCGAAGCCTTGTCCCTTTGCCGCCGGATAAAACTAATGCCTTCATACTCTTTCTCTCCAGTAATCAAGCAGGTCTTTCAGGGTTTTTTCTATCGGTATTTCGGGTTTCCAGCCGGTTTGCTTGCAGAATTTTGTATTATCGCCAAGCAGGACAAGTACGTCCGAAGGCCTCATTCGTGCCGGATCCTGTTTCACCGTTACCTTTACTTTTGAGAAGGAAAGGAGCATGTCAAGTACCGATTGTATGGTCCACGCTTTGCCGGAACAGATATTGTAAACATCGCCCGGTGTGCATTTTTCCGTGGAAACCCAGTAAGCTTTTACCATATCTCTGACATCGGTAAAATCGCGTTTTGCTTCGAGGTTGCCCACCTTGATGACGGGTTCTTTCTTGTTTTTTTCTATTTCCGCTATCTGCTTCGCGAAATTGGATGTCACAAATACGTCGCCGCGCCTCGGGCCTGTATGGTTAAATGCCCTTGTCCTGATGGCTTTTATGCCATAGCTTTGGTGGTACTGGTAGCCCAGGTAATCCTGCCCGACCTTGCTGACCGCGTAGGGTGAGAGCGGCCTGAGCGGGTTTGTTTCCTTGATGGGTACTTCGTTCTCAAGCACCATTCCGTATTCTTCGCTGGAACACGCGAGCTGGATTTCAGGGTTGATGCCCGCACTCCTGACTGATTCAAATATATTAAGCTGCCCTATGATATTGGTGGTCAGGGTTTCCTGAGGGGCGTTCCACGAGGTAGGCACAAATGACTGTGCCGCAAGGTGGAATATCTTGTCCGGCTTGATCTCTTTGATCGTTTTTTCAACGGAAACGTAATCCCTGATATCGCATTCTATGATGCGGATCTTTTTCTCGATATGTTTTATGTTGTCAGTTTTGCTGCGCCACCGTTCAATGCCGCATACTTCTATATTCCCGCGTTCAAGCAGGTATTCTGCCAGGTGGCTGCCTACGAAACCGGTAATGCCTGTAATCAGTGCTTTCATCATGCCCTCCAAATTGGTATTTTAAGACCATAATTATAATAATTATATTATTTTATGTCAACCTATTCTTCACTGCCTAAACGGAAGGAACGCATCT
>MGVM01000136.1:5652-6329 GCA_001800495.1 Elusimicrobia bacterium RIFOXYB2_FULL_48_7 | reverse complement strand
CAATAGCTGTTCCTGCGGCAGCCCCAGCTCCGGTTCCGGTAGTGGATAATTCGGCTGAAATCAGCAGGCTTAAGGGAGAACTTGACCAGGCCCTGGCTGATAAGAATTATTCAAAGGCCATTGAAGTGAAGAAGAAAATAAAGGAACTGGAAAGCAAATAAGGCCAATAGGGGTAAAAATCAAGAGCCCTGTTAAAATTAGTTGCGCATTGATTATGCAGATCAGCCATAATCCCCAGTGCCTGCAATTTTAACAGGGTTTTTTGTTTTCTTAAATGAATAAATATATTAAACTATTGTGCCTGGCGTTTTTTTCCTTCGTTCAGGTGGCGCTTATCAGTGGGCAGCTGTCCGCTTTTTCGCTCAGCATGAGCACTAACAGCCTCAGGTTGAACGGAATCGCGACAGTGACGGTTGACGTAAGCCCGGGTGTGCCCGGCAGTTATACTTACGAATGGTCAGCCACTACGGGTATAATCACCGGCACAAACGACATAGTTACCTTTACAGCCCCTAACGTGAAAGCCAGGCCGGTTATCAGCGTGACGGTAAAAAGCGGCGGCGCCGCTGTTTACACCGGCTCGATAGCCGTGCTTGTTTACAAGAGCATATTTATAATCAAGAACGACGATTATGATTTTTCCCTGTCCGCGGGGGCCTCTGGCAAATATGTACGTC
>MGVM01000136.1:0-5634 GCA_001800495.1 Elusimicrobia bacterium RIFOXYB2_FULL_48_7 | reverse complement strand
CCGATTATATGGAAAGCACCCGCTGCAAGACCTCTGTCGGGATTGAGTGTGTTGAACTGGATACAGCCGCGACTTACTCTGTTTCAATTTCATCAATTTATTTCAATTACTTGAAGGATATGGCACACAGGGGTTACGTGAATTACTACTGTCACGGGTATACCCATGTGCAGTTCTACCTTTACAGCGGGGCCCAGCAATTAGCCTGGCTGCAGGCATCGGAACTTGCCGCACAGACCTGGCTTAACATGGATATGCCCGGGTTCGGATCCCCTCAGAATTCGGCTGACACCATGACTGTCGTGGCCATGAACACTGTACCTGAAATGAAATACTATTTTTTCCCTGAATGTTCCCGGCTGACCAAAGCGCAGGCTTCCGCGTTTAACGGTTACTGCTTTTACTCAGCCGATACCCGCCTTGACGCCGAGACATCAGCGCCCCAGCATATAACTTACAGCGGTTTTCTGACGGAATACGCCAATAAAGGAAACAGGCCCATTAACGTTATACAAATACACCCGCCATGGTGGCAGAATAACGGCCCAACGTACTGGGATTTAAGGGAATGGGACAGAGTCATCCAGTATTTGCGGGAACACGGGAACACAATGCTTGCTCCCATGGATGTTGTTCTGATGATATCCACGCCCACTTTCGTCCCAATGGAAGACCCAAACGCTATGGGGGCTGATACCAGTTCGCCCACGGCCCCGGGAACTGTCCGCGACGGCACCGGCGCCTCTGACAGCGCGTTTGGTTCAACAACCACGCTTTCCGCGAACTGGACAGCGGCAACCGATGATACCGGCGTTGCAAAATACTGGTATGCCATCGGTACGGCCGCGGGCGCAACGAATACAAAAGCATGGGCTGATAACGGAGCCTCATTATCTGTTACCTGGACAGCTTCCCCGGTTTTGCCCGAAGGAACGACATATTACTTCACCGTCAAGGCGCAGGATGGCGCAGGAAACACCGGCCTTACTGCAAATTCAAACGGCCAGGTAACGCCCCGCGGAGTGATTAGCGGGGGAGGCGGAGGCGGGACCACTATTAATCTGCCTTTCGGCAAGGCATACCCGAACCCCTGCAGTTTGAGTAATACCTCCGTTAAATTCCAGCTGGATTCCGGCGGAGGGGAAGTCAGTATATATACATTAAGCGGCCGGCTGATTAAGGCTTTGACAGTGAATGCCGGCACGGCAGTGGCCAGCTGGAACTTCAAAAATAATGATGGTGAAAAAATCAAACCAGGTGTTTATGTATATACGGCAAAGGATAACAACGGCATTATAACTACAGGAAGAGTGGTTTTTAAATAATAGAGTATTTAACATTTGCGCGGGGGTTGGTATTATGAAAAGGATATTTATTGCTATTCTTGCAGTTCTGTCTTTGTGTACGGCTGTATTTGCGGTCACTGAGTTCGTCTGTACCATAACCCCTGCCGGCCAGGGCGGGGATTACAATACCCTCAATGCCTGGAACAGCGCTGTAACGTGCACTCTTCCGGATAACATGGCGCGCAAATACCCTGTCAGCAGTGCCGGAATCACCGGTTCTTTCTCAGCTAACAACACAGTATACGGGTATACTTCAAAATCGAGCGGCGTGTTTCATAGCGTCGGGTATGAAATTGATGGTTCCTCCTACGTCATTCTCCATAACTACAACCTGGATTTTTCCAGCGGAGAGATTGTCCACAGGGCTCTTGCGACCCAGTACATGACAATAATGTCGTCCGGTGAAGTATTGCTTACCAGGGTATTTTCGCATAGCGGAGCGGCAGGTATAGCCGACGGCTCAATAGTCTGGGGAGCGACGTCAAAATCAACCGGTGTTGTTGTGCACGCTACCGCCAACCAGGTGTTGATAGCGTATATCCGCGGTACTTTCCAGAATGGGGAACAGGTATATAAGTCCGGCGGCAGCCTGGTCTTAACCAGCGCCGGGGATTCCGCCATCGCGGTAGCAAAAATTGACGGCAACTGGTCCAGCGCGGATACAACAGCGGTTGCTCTATGGCGTTATTATGAAACATCATCCCAGAACTACGTGAAAATTTATACAGAATCTGCCGCTCGTCACAATGGTGTTTGGAACACTAATAAATACCGCCTGTCAGCTGTTGCGTCATACGGCGGGGCAATAAATATCTGGACGCCTTGCGTCTGGATTGACGGCCTTCAGATGGAAAATACTATGAGCCCAATAGGCATAAGCAGTGTTTATGGTATAAGAAATTCGGCTTACGGTTCATCGGTTTTTGGAGCCATGAATGATGTCAAGGTAAGCAATAATATAATAAGGTACGGCGGCACGGACCAGGCCGGGCTTATGTCGAAACCGGGGAACCAGGGTATAGACCCAACATCGTCCGGCACTTTCAAGGCCTGGAACAACATAGTTTATAACTGGGGTACCGGAATAACACAAACCTACCTGACATATCCCACTTCTTTCTATGTTTACAATAATACATTTATTAACTGCGACCAATCCACCACGACCTGGCGTGCCGCAATATACTTTTCCGGTTCATACCAGGGGAATCCATTATTGTACCATGGTTTTGTTTATTTAAAAAACAATCTTGTTATTGGAACAACTGGCTGCTATTATGGCGGCTCAAATTATTTGGCTATTTACCAGACTGCCAATAATTTATCCAGCGACGGCACCTCGCCTAACGCAGCTTACAGAAACCTTTCCCCCAGTTTTCGTGACGCCGCCACGAACTATTACCTGCTTTCCAGCACCGACGCCGCGGCTGTAAACGCCGGCGCGGACCTGACTTCTGACCCTCACGGTGGAATCTCTTTTAATACCGATATTTTAGACACCACTCGCCCCGTATTCAGCGCGTGGGACATTGGCGCGCACGAGATGGTCCCATCGGACGTTATCGCGCCCGACGCGGTCACCGACCTTGCATCTTCTGCGGGCTCAACCAGCGGCCAGGTAGATTTAACCTGGACTTGCACCGGCGACGACGGCACGACAAATAATATATCAGGCGGCTCTTTCATCATTGAAAAGTCCACGTCGCCATCAATAACGTGGAATGCCGCAAATCCTTCAAACATCACAATCTCCACCTCCGTCACCGCCAGGACACGGCAGGAATGGGCCGTCGGAGGCCTTACAACAAAGACCAGCTACTATTTCCATATCTGGACCAGGGATGAAATTCCCTGGACATCGGCAATATCCAACCGTACAACCTGCTACGTGCCTGATATCACCGCCCCTGCGGATATCAAAACATCCAACGGGCTGTCATTTACTGCGACATCTATCGGCGGCACAGGCAGTATAGTGCTTGCATGGCTTTCGCCCGGCAATGATAATTTATCAGGTACCCTGACAACCGGTTGTTCCTATTATATACAGTATGCTACATACACAGGCGTTACCTGGTCCTACACCAGCGCGCAGGTAATCATAGCCACTGCCGGCCCTGTCGCGTTTGCGCCGCAGGTGTGGATGGTTCCCGGGCTCGCGCAGGATGCAACCTACTATTTCAGGTTGTGGACAGCGGATGAATCACAGAACTATTCAAGCATATCCGATGGCGCGACGGCATATGTTGTTGATTACACCGCCCCGGGCTCAATAACCGACCTGTCCGCAGCGACTTCCGCGGAGGCCAACGCAATCACGCTTGCATGGACAACACCAAGCGACGACGCCGGCACATTGCGCCCGCTTGACACCGGCAGCATATACCGTATTCAGTACGCTTCTTATTCAACAGTAAACTGGAGCACAAGCGTTGATGAAGCCAGGGTAGACACAATCTCAACCAACACGGTCGTTGTAGGCAGCACAGCCACCTGGAAAGCCACCACGCTAGTCGGCGGCGCCACATACTATTTCCGTATCTGGTCTAAGGACGATAATAACCAGTGGTCATCAATTTCCAACGGAGCAACAAACTACGCATTAAGGAGCGTTGTGCCTCCCAACCAGCCGGCAGCGGTAAGGGATGGTACCGGCGCCTCAGACGCTGACATATTCTACAGCACATACACGCTAACCGCCAACTGGGACGTAGTTGTTGACACCAACAGCGGCCTTGCTAAATACTGGTACGCGGTAAGTTCATGGACAGCCGGTGATACCGGTTTCACAAGCGGGTGGGTGGACAATTCCCTGAGCACCACAGTCACCAGGGTACAGAACCTTGTGCTCAACACCACCTACTACTTCGCAGTCAGGGCCGAAAGCATCGACGGCCAGCAAAGCACAGTAAAAAACTCCAACGGTTCTGTGCTGCTTGCCGACCCCACGCCGCCCGCATTGCCAGACGCTGTCCGGGACGGAACGGGCAGTATAGACATATCATCAACGACATCACTAACGCAGTTATCCGCCAACTGGGATGCTGCCGCAGACGCTGAAAGCGGCATATCAAAATACTGGTACGGCATAAGCGCGCTGACAGCCGGCGCAACCGACTACCTCGGCTGGACTGACGCCGGTAACGCGTTGTCGGTAACGGTAAGCACGCCTCTTGCTTACGGGGCGACGTACTACTTTGTAGTGAAGGCCGAGAACGGTATTGGCGTGCTGAGTTCAACGCGCACATCAAACGGAGTTTATGTTATAGATATCACAGCGCCCGGCGCGCCTTCAGTAGTCAGGGATGGTACGGGAACGGATGTGGCGATAACCACCTCATCCACACAATTGTACGCCAACTGGGACGCTGCGGTGGACACGGAATCCGGCATAACCTCATATCAATACGCTATCGGTACAACAGCCGGCGGCACGCAGACAGCAAATTGGACAAGCGTGGGAACAAGCACGTATGCCAACCGTCCCGGGTTAGTATTAACCTGGGCAACAACGTACTATTTCACGGTAAAAGCGACCAACGGCGCAAACCTTACAGGAACAGCAAGCAATTCCACCGGCCAGCGGGTGATAGACGTTACATCGCCCACCGCGCCGGGAACTGTGAATGACGGCAACGGGGCGGATACAAACGTTACCTATTCCACATATTCGCTTAGCGCTAACTGGACTTCGTCGGCTGATGCCGACTCAGGGATATCCTCATATTCCTACGCGATATCTACAACTGCCGGCGGGACAAACCTCGTTGGCTGGACAAGCGTTGGGGCAAGCACATGGGTAACCAGGGGCTCATTGACGCTAACCGGCGGAACCACTTATTATTTCACTGTTCGGGCGTACAATTACCAGGGCCTGGTGAGCACGTACACGGCCAATTCCAACGGCCAGTACGTGAACGGTGATTCAACTCCGCCCAGCGCGCCGGCAGCAGTAAACGACGGTACAGGAACTGATGAATCAGTTACATATTCAACATACAGCTTGTCCGCTAACTGGACAGCTGCGACAGACAATGAGTCGGGGATAGGTTCATATGAATATGCTGTAGGCACAACTACCAGCACACCGAGCCTGGTAGCCTGGACAAACGTGGGCAATGTGTTGACAATAACAAACAGCAGCCTAACGCTTGCAGCAGATACAACCTATTACATAATAGTCAAAGCCATAAACGGAGGCGGGCTGACAGGCTCGCCCAGGAGTTCCAACGGGATAGTCGCGCTTAATGACGGCACAGCGCCTGGTTGGGGCGCGGCTGCAGTCCGC
>MGVM01000135.1 GCA_001800495.1 Elusimicrobia bacterium RIFOXYB2_FULL_48_7 | reverse complement strand
GGCGGAGCGAGCCTGGAGCTGTTGGAAGGAAAAATACTTCCGGGTATTGCTACATTGCCTGAAAAATAGAGAAGTTAAAAAGGACCTTTTATGTCAACATTATTGCTTGTAGTAAATATTATCGCGGCGCTGTTCCTGATACTTGTTATTCTTATGCAGACAGGCAAGGCGGGCGGGATTGGCGGAATCCTGGGAGGCGGAGGCGGCGGGGATCAGTTATTCAGTACCCCTTCCGGTTCTGAGTTTCTCCGCAAGGCGACAATAATCATCGCTTCTGTTTTCTTCCTGTCAACCATCGGGCTTACGTATTTCGGCTACAGGGATAAAGTCCAGACTGTGACCGGCCTTATACAGCAGCAGCCCATGGCTGCGCCCGCGGCGCCGGCGACACCTGCGGCTCCAACGCCAGCAAAATAACTTCAAACCCTTTGAATGATGCCGGGGTGGTGGAATTGGCAGACACGTACGTTTAAGGGGCGTATGCTTTACGGCATGCGGGTTCAAGTCCCGCCCCCGGCATTTTTTGTGAAGCAGGCCTTTTCAGGCCTGCTTTTTATTTGTAGTAAATTTCATACAGGCGCAGAGCCATGCCGAGGGAGAGGAAGAAGCAGTACGGAAGGTGGATCGTGGATTCCTTGTCGATGGGAATAGCGGTTTTTGACACAAAAAGGAACAGAAGGAACTGGAAAACTTTTTTCAGGGATTTGATCAGCGTATTTTTGTATATCATTATCAGTATTGAAAGCGCGGCAGCGATAACAGCACCGTAAAGCCCGCCAAAAAGCACAAAATTCCATCCTTTCAGCGCGCCAACCGCCATCATGAATTTCACATCTCCCGCGCCCATCCCCCCAATCATGTAAAAGGCCAGAAGGAATGCCATACCCAGGAGGGCCCCAAGCAAACTGTTTACAAGGCCTGAGGGTCCGAAATACAGGGAGTTCAGAATTATAGCTATAAAAATTACCGGGTAAGTTACAACATTGAATGCTTTTCGGTAGAAAATGTCTGTAATCGAGCAAATAACAAGGAAAGCAATTAGAATATAATCGATTAACATAAGGAATGTGACTGGGGCTCCCGAATTTTGTTCATGGTGGCCCAATTCTACCTAAGTTGTGAGAAGAAGAGGGCTCCCGAATTTTGTTCATGGTGGCCCAATTCTACCTAAGTTTTTAGGAGAATTGGGCGGAGAGGGAATTGAACCCTCACATCCACTGAAGGACTCAGGATTTTAAGTCCTGTGCGTCTGCCAGTTCCGCCATCCGCCCAATTTGAAAACCTATTATAACAAAGTTAAAAATATTTTACAAACAGTGGAAAATTTGTTATAAAACAAGGCATGAATACTAACGAAAAATCAAAAATCGTAACGATCAGCAGAGAAAGAGCCGAGAGAATTACCAGGTACAGGCACCCGTGGATATTCTCCGGGGCGGTTAAAAACGCAGGTCAGGGAATAGCAGACGGCGGCATTGTTTCTGTTGCCGACGAGTCAGGCAGAATGTTCGCCCAGGGCACCTATAATTCCCACAGCGATATCCGCATAAGGGTAATTTCCTGGGATGCGCAGGAAAAAATAGGCGACGAATGGTTCCTGGAAAAGATAAAAGCCCTCGCGCTTACAAAGGAAAAGCTGCTGGATATAAGCACTCATGATGAAGATAAAAAAAATTACCGGCTTGTTTACGCCGAATGCGACGATATGCCCGGACTTGTAATCGACCGTTACGGGCTTGTTTTTGTAGTGCAGTTCCAGACGCTTTTTGCCGATAAAAACAGGGAGTTATGGGTTTCAATACTTAATAAATTATGGAGTCCAACAGCTGTCTGCGAGAGAAGCGAGGCGGAAGTCAGGAAAAAAGAAGGGCTTAAAGGGGCCGCCACGGGAATCCTGCATGGCAAGCTTCCTGAAAAGCAGATAATCGAGGAAGACGGGTTCAAACAATATATTGACGTGCAGACCGGCCAGAAAACAGGGTATTTCCTTGACCTTAGGCATGCCAGGAGAAGCGTGGAAAACTGGTGCCGCTCGCAGAAGGTGAAGTACGCGCAAAATTATTTTGGCTACACCGGCAGTTTCAATCTTTACATGGCGCGCGCCGGCGTGAAACTAATAGAACATGTGGATACATCCGATTTCGCCAATAAAACCGCGCTTGAAAACGCGAAACTGAATGGTTATGACAAAAACGTGACTGTCTTGAACGCAGATGTGTTTGATTACCTGTCGCGGACAAAGGATAACAGCGTGGATGCCATCATCCTTGACCCTCCATCGTTCGTGAGGCAGCGGGAAAAAATTGCCGGCGCCCTTGAGGGGTACAGGCGGTTGAATTCTTTGGCGTTGAAGAAGTTGAAAAGCGGCGGGTTGTTGTTCACTTTAAGCTGCAGTTCCCACGTCAGCGAGGATGATTTCCAGAAATCGCTTTTTAATTCGGCGAACCAACTCGGCAGCAAGGTGAGGGTGCTTGAAAAACTGGGTCACGATGCCGACCATTCCTGGCCGTTGACTTTTCCCGAGGGCAGGTACCTGCAATGCTGGGTGCTCTATAAAGAATAAAAAAACCGGGGTTTTAACGCCCGGTTCTATTTGGATTTCTTGTCTGACTGATACCTGTACTCTATTTCGCCTTCCTTGATGTAGCCCAAATCCCTTCTTATGCGGTAATCAATGTAAGCGTCGTTGTTTTCAAGCAGGTAAATTTCCCTGCGCAGGCGCGCGTTCTCAAGCTGGATCTTGGCGATCTCAGCTTTCATTTTGTAGAGTTCAATATTCCTGATTACCAAGGTGCGGAACCCTTTGTTGAGTGTAAGCAGGAGGATTACCGCTACAGCGATTATGATTTTCAGGTTCCGCCCGTAGAACAGCTCCCTGAAATTCATTTTTTGAACCCTGTGAACTGGGCCTTCTTGCCAAGTTCCTGCTCGATCCTCAACAGCTGGTTATACTTGCAGACGCGGTCTGTTCTGGAGGCGGAGCCGGTTTTTATCTGACCGGTGTTAAGCGCCACGGAAAGGTCGGCTATGAATGAATCCTCAGTTTCGCCTGACCTGTGCGACATCACGGCCTTGTAGCCGGACTTGTAAGCCATCTGCACGGCTTCAACTGTTTCCGTGAGCGAGCCGATCTGGTTTACTTTTATCAGTATCGCATTCGCGATACCTTTCTTTATGCCTTCGGCGAATATTTTCGTGTTAGTTACGAAAATGTCGTCGCCTACTATCTGTATTTTGCCGCCGAGTTGTTCCGTCATTTTCTTCCAGCCGTCCCAGTCCGCTTCTGAAAGCCCGTCTTCAATGGAAACAACAGGGTACTTGTTTATCAAATCACCGTAAAAATCTATCAGCTGGCAGGAGTTTTTGATCTTGTCCGCGGGTTCGCCTTCCAGCGTGTAAACATTGTTCTCGTAGAGCTCGCTTGCCGCGGAATCAAGAGCCAGGTAAACATCCTTTCCCGGCTTATAACCGGCTTTTTCTATGGCTTCCACGATCACCTGCATCGCTTCCCCGTTTGAGCCAAGGTTCGGGGCGAAGCCGCCTTCGTCGCCGACGGAGGTATTGTAGCCTTTTTTCTTCAGGACTGACTTAAGATTATGGAAAACTTCCGCGCCCATCCGCAGAGATTCAGCGAAACATTTTGCGCCTGATGGCACTATCATGAATTCCTGTAAGTCAACGTTGTTATCCGCATGCTCGCCGCCGTTTAAAATATTCATCAGGGGCACAGGAAGGATGTAGTCTTTTGATTTGATGCTGTAGCACTTGCGGATGTATTCGTAAAGAGGAAGTTTGCGAGACATGCTTTCCGCGCGGCATAGCGCCAGGGAAACGCCCAGTATCGCGTTTGCTCCCAGTTTGGACTTGTTTTCCGTGTCGTCCATGGAAACCATGACTTTGTCTATTTCAACCTGTTTGCCTGAGTCCATCCCTTTTAATTTTTTCGCTATTTCCGCGTTGACATGGCCCACTGCGTTCAATACGCCCTTGCCCAAGTAACGGGATTTGTCGCCGTCCCGCATTTCAAGCGCTTCTCTGGTTCCGGTTGAAGCGCCTGAGGGAACTGCCGCCCTGCCTAAAACTCCGTTGCTTAAAAGAACATCCACTTCAACCGTAGGGTTTCCTCTTGAATCCAGGATCTCGCGTGCCAGTACTTTTTTGATTTTTGCCATGATTTTCTCTCCTTGTATTTTTGATTTTCCCTATTCTATCTTTTTTTTCACTATTTGTAAATTCCTTTCAACTAATTCCACGTCTTCATGCCTCGGCAGGCCGAGTTTCAACGCTATTTGCCAGTTCTTCGCGGCCAGAGCAAAATCGTTTTTCATGTAATAGCAGTTCCCCAGGCAGTTATAAACTTCTCCGTAGTTGCGCACACCCACAGAAACCTGGTACGCCCTGATCGCGTCATCAATCCTGCCGGTTTTACGGTAGAGCTCGCCCAAATCAAAGGCGCTTTTCTCGGAGCGCGCCTTATCCAGCGATATTGATTTCTCGTAATAATACGCGGCTTTCTGTACATCAACCGCAGCTTTCAGATAATCAGCTGTTTTAACGGCATCATCTCCCGCTTTCCTGTAAATGTCAGCGGTGAACGGGATAAGCGCGAATTGATATATAGTGAATACACAAGCGAAAAAAACTGCCAGCCGGATTAAAAAGTTACCACGTTTTTGCAGCTTCGGTTCTGTTTTTTTCACGCTCCGCGCGCTTTGCGCGCTTATACCCATGAGTGTGAGTAAAGTCACCGCGGTCGGCATGATCCTGAAAGGGAAATTCGTGAGGCAGAAAACAAGAAAAGCCAGGACGCCTGCGGCAATGCCTGTGTTCAGTTTGTCCGGGTTTTTTAATGTGAGAAAATAGCAGGCGAATATAAGCAGGAATCCTGACAGGCCGAGTGCGCCTGTTTCCGCGAAAACCTGCAGGAATTCGTTGTGCACGTTGGATTCGCTTGTCCCTCTCAGTCCGAAACCGGTTTTTTCCCTTGTGATCGATTGGTAAAGCGCGAAATTCACCTTCAGGTTACCGGCGCCGACACCGATAAAAGGGTGCTGCTTTATCATTTCAAGCGCAGTTCGCCATTTGAAAAGGCGTTCAGCAACGGCTGGCGGCTGAGATGAAAGCGCCGCCTGGCGGTATCCGGCAATTTTGTTTAACGCGAAAAACCCGCATAACAAAAGGCATATTGTGCCGGCTATTAATAATGCCTTTTTATTCTTTATTGCCAGAAGCGCTGCCATAAAAACCAGCGAAACCGCGCAGGCGATCCATGCACCGCGGGTCCTGTTAAAAATCAGGCAGGCAATAAGCAGGAACACAAGCGCCAGCCAGGAAATCTTCCTCAACCCGGCAGACTGAAGAACCATGGCAATTGCTAACGGCAAAAGTATGATTAGGTATCCCGCAAAAAAGTTCGGGTTCCCGAAGCTTGAAGCCGGGCGGTTATCGTACTGGCTCACCCAGCTGAAAAAATCATAGCCGAAATGCTGGAAAACGCCGTAAGCAGCGGTTATCAGACCGGCAACCAGGATCGTGTCCAGGATGGTTTTTGTTTCGTCCGAGTTCATCCCTGAAGCGAAAATAAAACAGAAGCCAAGGCAGAGATGAAGCAAAAGCGTGTAAATTGCCAGCCCGGGGAATTTAGCGTTAAAGACGGAACCCAGTTCCGCGGCTAAAAAAATTGCTATGCCAATAAGCGCGGGGTTTACCGCAGGTTTGATCTTTTTTTCAATTACAGCCGCCAGGAAAAATCCCAGGGCCGGGAGCAATAAAACCAGCGTAAGGGTTTCTTTGATAAGGAAGTGGTCCTTGGTTCCGGTATAAAGCGCGAGGGGGACAATAAAAAGGGTAAGTAGGAGTAGTCTGAAAGCAGGGTTCATTACAGCCCGGCGATTATTTTTTCGGTATCTTTCTGGATGGCTTCTATTTTTTGATGGGAGCTGGATTCGAAGTAAAGCCGTACAAGGGGTTCGGTACCGCTCAGGCGCATGCCCACCCAGGAGCCGTCTTCAAGGATGAATTTGAAGCCGTCTAGGGTATTGAGTTCTTTCACCTTTAAGCCGGCGAATTCGGATGGTGTCTTTGCCTTGATACTATCCTTGAACCTTGCCATGACCTCGGGTTTAACGGTAAGGTTTTTCCTTGTGGTTATGAATTTTCCGGTGAGTTTTTCGATATCAGCAAATATTTTCTTAAATGATTTTTTCTCAATGGCGGCCATCTCTGCCATGAGCAGGCAGGCAAGGACCCCGTCTTTCTCCGGTACGTGGCCCCTGATGGTAAGCCCGCCTGATTCCTCGCCGCCGATTATGAATTCTTTCGGTTGTTTCACCATTATGTCGCCGATGTATTTAAAACCAACGGGAGTTTCTTTCACTTCAATGTCGAACTTGTTTGCGATTGCGTCAATCAGGTGGGTTGTCATGC
>MGVM01000134.1 GCA_001800495.1 Elusimicrobia bacterium RIFOXYB2_FULL_48_7 | reverse complement strand
CCAGAACTTTGTTAACGATATCGCGAAGGGGCAGGGGACAGGCGGGTCATTGATCAAGCTGGCTTCTACTTTCAAATCGGCAGACTGGTTCATAGCTCCCAGGATGATCTTTGTGCCTATTGAGAGCGTTGCGCAGAGCGGCACCCATATTTATTCCGGCGATGCCGAAGACCCGAAGGAAGGGATGAAGAAAGCGCTTGCCGGCCTTTGCAAGAAACTCGGGGTCGACGCGGTAGCCATTCTTGAATTTGACATGGGTTACAAGAAACCCGGAATGAGCTTCAAGCTCATCGGGGTTGACCCGGCTACGCCGAACATCAGCACGGCGTTAGTCATGGTTACAAGCAAGGGCGAGATAGCCGTGAACACCGGGCTTGTTGTTAAAGGCCAGGGGAATCGTTTTACAGGGGAAAAAGTCGGCATGCTCAACAAGGAATACGTTACCCTGAACGAAAAAGTTGTCAGTTCTTACTGCGTGGCCCTGGAAAAATCTGCTATTAATATGAAAGAACAGATTGAAAAGGCCTACAGCAAGCTCAAATAGCCCGCAACGAAACTTGGTTTGAATATTCAAAAGGGACGGCTCAAGCCGTCCCTTTTTTATCTATTTTCCCTAAAAACCCAAAAAAACCCTCAAAAAAACACCCTCAAAAAAGCCCTATTTCAAAAAACTATTTCAAAAGAGATCTCTGAAAAAGTCCACCCTAAAACCCTTCATTAACATCTTCGCATAAACACCCATTCTACTGACGACAAAAGCCTTGATTTTACAATCAAGAAATAGTATAATATTCATGACGGAAATACTGACGACAAAGAACAAGGGAGGGGTGCGGATGTTAAGCAAAACAGACAACCAGCCGAACTTTTTTGATGAATACGTATATGGCCGGCTGATCCCCAAAGAGCACATTTTAGTGCAAATCCGTGAAAAGATCGATTTTAGTTTTGTTGAGGAAGAAACCAGGGATTTATACAGGATAGATTTTGGGCGTCCGGCTTATCCGGCAGAAGTGATGTTTCGGATATTGTTTTTAGAATATTATTACAATCATAGCGACGTGGATATAGCGCAAAGATGCAAACACGATATATTGTACCGGTATTTTGTGGGGTTGAGAATAGAAGACGCTACGCCGGATGATACGAGTTTAGTAGTATTTCGCAAACGGCTTGGAGCGGAGCGTTTTGAGAGGATATTTGACGTGCTGGTAAAGCGGTGCCAGGAAGCCGGGCTATTAAAGGAACGGATGAAGGTGATAGATGCCAGTAAGGTAATAGCGGATACCGGGATAGTGAGCCTGGTAAATTTAATGAGGCATGGCCGGCGGAAAATATTGAGAGGGTTGCAGAAACAAAATGGGAAGCGGTTCCGGGAAATAATAAAAGCAGGATATTACACTAAGAAGAAAGAGTATAAGGATGTCGGGGCAGAAGAATTAAAGAGAGAGGTGGAAATAAGCAAAGCTTTTATATCGGAGATGGGGCCGGAGATAAATAAATACAGCAAGGACGTAAGGGATAACCTGGAAGCATTAAAGAAAGTGGTCAGCGGGGAAAAGGAGGATCGGATAACAAGTTTCAGTGACACAGACGCGCGATTTGGAAAGACGAGCAAAGAAAAGGAAGGCGGATTTTGCGGGTACAAGGTGCACATATCCGAAGATGAATCGGAGATAGTGACCAGCGTGGATTTGCTAAAAGGGAACGAAAACGAAGGCAGTCACTTAAAGGAATTGCTGGAAAAAGACGAGTCGAAGGGCATAAAGTCAGATGCAGTTACGGCAGACGCGAAATATGACAGCGGTGACAACTATCAGGAGATAGAATCCCGTGGCATGAAGCCGTACCTGGCATTTAATCCCGGGAGCCGGCGGAAATGGCCAGGATTTAAGTACAGACGTGAGCAGGATGCAGTGGAATGTCCCTGCGGAAAAATGAGCACAGGAAAAGTTAAGCAGGAACGAGGACATTTATTTTGTTTCAGTAAAAAAGACTGCCGGCCCTGCCCCAGGATAGGGGAATGTTTAAAAGCCGGGGAAGACCGAGCGCGGGTATTTGTACGCGGGGAACATATCCACAGCCAGGAAAAGCCGTACCTTGCAGCAATGCTGGTAAGGAAGATGATAGAAAGGAAGTTCGCTGAGGCAAAGAAGTGGCATAAATTTTCTCGAACCCGGTACCGGGGCCAGTGGCGGGGAAAAATCCAGGCGCTGATGACATTTTTTGTAATAAACATAAAAAGGATAGTGAGGTTGTTTAAGAAGAAAAGGTTAAGACAAGCCTGGGAAGCACTGAGTTTTACGTAGAAAGAGGATTAAAAGAAGGGAAAGCGAAGATAAAGTAAATAGTAAAAATTCAAAAGAATCACACCAATCCAGACAGTAGTGAAGCCCTACCAAATCAGCAAAATAGCCACTTTTTCAGAGATTTCCAAAAAACCCTTGACTTTTTGAGTATTTCAGGTATAATTATAGTGAAGCTAACTGCACTATAAGTACCAAGAGTACCAAGTGTACTAAGTAATAGGGGAAATCTCGTGCTCAAAATACTTTTTGTGGGGGATTACAAACTTATGAAAAAGATTACGGTCGCAATTATTGCAAGTTTCTTTGTGGGCATGCCTATGTTTTCTGTTGCTTACGGGGCAACCGAGTTTGTTTGTACCATTATGCCGAGCGGCCAGGGCGGTGATTACACCACTTTAAACGACTGGAACATCGCAATGACTTCGGGAGCCGGCAGCAGCGGCTGTGCTTTAGCCGACGGCACTGCCCGGAAATACCCTTACAGCGCGATGACAGGTGTTATTAGTGCCTGGGACAACGTAAGTGGTTCTGTTTCAAAGACAACCGGGACAGTCGTGTCTATCGGCACAGAAAACGACGGCTCAGGCTATATCATTGTCCGTAATCCTGTATTGGGGTTCCAGAGCGGGGAAGAAATCCGTAAAGGAACAAATTTTGTAACTATAACTTCCTCGGGGGATATTGTGCCTACCCGCGTATTTTCCTGCAGCGGCGCGTCGGGAATGACTGATGGCTCCACAGTTTGGGGCGCCACTTCAAAGTCTACCGGCACAATTGTTCACGTAACCGCTACCCAGGCCTTGATTAAATCCATCAGAGGTACTTTTGTCAACGGTGAGACGGTTTATAAAACCGGAGGGAGTTTAACCCTGGCTGACGGGGGAGATCAGGCTATAGCAACGGCAAAAATTGACGGGAACTGGTCCAGCGCGGATACCACGAGGGTAGAAATACGTTACTGGGAGACTTCAGCTCAGAATTACATAAAAATTTATACAGCAGCCGCGGCGCGGCACAGAGGGGTATGGAATGCAAGCAAGTATAGGCTCTCAGCTAATGCACAATATAACGGGGTAATAAATTGTTATGAGGGTTGTGTATGGATTGACGGGCTTCAGATCGAAAATACGATGGCTGCTTCAGGTTCCATCACCGGTGATGGCATAAGAAATAACTGGTATGGCGTAGAGTGCCAGGGTGTTCATGGAGAACTTAAGATAAGCAATAATATAATCAGGTATAGCGGCACAGACACAACCGGCCGGTACGGCTTTTGGGGTATTACCGCTCAATCTACAGGCTGTGTTAAGGTATGGAACAATATTTTATTTAATTGGCCTGTTGGAATAGGCGGGGTTGCTTTGCGGCCCAATGCATCATATTACATTTACAATAATACCTTAATAAATTGCGATACTTCCACTTCGACTTATATAGGCGCTATTCTTTTTAATACGGCGTGGGGTATAAATGTAGCCGCCATGTATTTAAAAAATAATTTAGTTATAGGAACCACGCAATGCTTCATGAGCAATCTGGGAGGCCTGGTTACAAGTACCTTCCGTATTTTTGACACCGCTACTAACCTGTCAAGCGACGGAAGTTCGCCAAACTCATCATGGAGGAACCTTACGCCCGGTTTTGTAGACGCTGCTACCGGCTTTTATCTGTTATCCAGCACCGACACAGCCGCTGTGAACCAGGGCACGGACCTGTCCACTGACCCTGGCCTGGCTTTTAACACCGACATTTTAGGCACCCTCCGTCCCGTAGGCGCCGCCTGGGAAATAGGCGCACACGAGATGGCCCCTTCAGACATGACTCCCCCGGACCCGGTTACTGACCTTGTAGCAACCGCCGGTTCAGCCAGCGGGCAGATAGACCTGGTTTGGACTTCGCCCGGCGATGACGGCACAACAGGAGATATTTCTGGAGGTGCATATAAAATAGAAATATCCACAGACCCCGGAATAGTGTGGAACCGCACCAGTAGCACAAATAAAATAACAATATCAACATCACCTGTAACGCTCACCCGGCAGAAATGGACGGTTCCCGGTTTAACGGTAAAAACAACATACTACTTCAGGATGTGGACCAATGATGAAGTACCAAACTATTCAGGGCTATCAAACCAGGCCACCGGCTATGTGCCCGATATCACGGCACCAGCGCCCATACAGGTGTCTGTCAATAACCTGACATTTGCAGCTACATCAGTAGGTGGAACCGGCAATATTATATTGACCTGGCTCTCACCCGGTAATGATAATATGTCAAATGCCCTTGTAACCGGCTGCTCCTATTACATCCAGTACGCTACTTATACCGGTGTCACCTGGGCCTATACCAGCGCGCAAATAAAGATAACAACCGCCGGTCCCGTAGCCTTTGCGCCGCAAGTCTGGACCGTTGCTTCATTTGCGCAGGATGCGACTTATTATTTTAGGATATGGACTGTAGACGATTCGCAGAATTTTTCAGGAATTTCCTACGGCGCAACAACCTACATGCAGGATTACACCGCTCCCGGTCCTATAACCGATCTTGCGTCAGCCATAGCTTCGGAACCTAACGCGATTATATTGACCTGGAGCTCGCCCGGCGATGACGGATGGACAGACAAACCGCTTGATACCGGCAGTATGTACCGGATCCAGTACGGTTCCTATCCAACGGTTAACTGGAGCACAACAGTTGATGAAGCCAGAGTAACCTCAATTTCTACCAGCGCTGTTGCTCTCGGCAATCAGGGAACATTCAAGGCAACAACGCTTGTCGGCGGCGCAACCTACTATTTCCGCATGTGGGCAAAAGATGAGGTGGGCCAGTGGTCAGCCATTTCAAACGGGGCAACGAATTATGCGCTGCGCAGCACAGTGCCTCCCAACCAGCCAACGGCTGTGCGTGACGGCACCGGTGCATCGGATGCATCAGTTATCTATTCTTCATATACATTATCAGCCAGCTGGGACATAGTCGTTGACACCAACAGCGGCCTGGCGAAATACTATTATGCCGTAAGTTCAACAACCGCCGGCTCGATAGATTTTGTTTCCTGGACAGACAACGCGCTTAGCACAACAGTGACAAAGGTGATAAACCTTACAGCCAATGTAACCTATTATTTCAGCGTAAAGACAGAATCGGTTGACGGCGCAACAAGCACAATCAGGAATTCCGACGGCGCATTATACCTGCTTGACCAGACAGCCCCGGCCCTGCCTGACGCCGTACGCGACGGTTTGCTGACGATAGATTTGTCAACAACCGCCTCACTGGCGCAGTTAAGTGCCAACTGGGACATAGCCGTGGACACCGAAAGCGGTATAGCCAAATACTGGTACGGAATAAGCGCCCTGACAGCCGGCGCAACAGATTATGTCGGCTGGACAGATGCGGGTAACGTGTTATCAGTCACGGTCAGCACACCCCTTGTTTTCGGGACAACCTACTATTTTACGGTCAAAGCTGAAAACAATGTTGGCGTACAAAGCATAATCCGCAATTCAAACGGCGTATACGTAATAGACATCACGGCACCCGGGGCGCCGGCATCAGTTCGCGACGGCACCGGAACAGATGTTACAATAACCACTTCAACCACTCAGCTTTACGGGAACTTTGACGTTGCTGTGGACCCTGAAAGCGGAATATCCCGCTACGATGTTGCAATCGGAACATTCAATGGCGGAACAAGTGTGCTAACCTGGACAAGCAACGGAACAAACACGAATATTGACAGGAGCGGTTTTATGTCCGCTCTTACCTGGGCAACGACTTATTATATCGGTGTAAGAGCAGTAAACGGAGCAAACCTTGTCGGCTCAGCCTTGTATTCAAACGGCCAGCGCGTGATTGATGTTACCTCGCCCACCGCGCCCGGTACAGTAAACGACGGCAACGGGGCTGATACAGCCGTTACCTATTCCACATATTCATTAAGCGCGAACTGGACTTCGTCGGCTGATGCCGACTCAGGCATATCTTCGTACCAGTACGCGATAGGAACAACGCAGGGCGGCACGCAGACAGCCAACTGGACCAGCGTGGGAGCAAGCACATGGGTAACAAGAACCGGTTTGACACTGTCAAGTTCGGTAACCTATTATTTCACGGTGCGGGCATACAATTACCAGGGGCTTGTGAGCACAGCCACGAAT
>MGVM01000133.1:2820-6427 GCA_001800495.1 Elusimicrobia bacterium RIFOXYB2_FULL_48_7 | reverse complement strand
TTACGTAACCTCAAAAAGGGTACTTTTGGGAACGCTAAAAGGGTATTTTGGGAACATTAGAAGGGTACAAAAAATACCGGGGTTTTACACCCGGTATTCCCAAATTTTTTCCCCATTTTTCAGGATCATGAATTTCTGGTTTGGCACAAAACAAACCGTAACCATTTCTCCTATATATTTCCCAACTTTCCACGATCTGTTTAAGAATCTTATAGTCCCATCTCTTTTAACACGCCTGGGGTATTGCAGCGAAAACGCTATGTCTAAATCAACCACTGAAGGTACTGGCCTTAATTTTGATTTCCCTTCTTCCAACCCTATTTTCCAGCGCTCCAGGGGTATTTCATGTGTTTCCTCATGCACATGCCGTTCATTATAGTAGGGGATCACTTCTTCTCGTAAAATACGGTTTGCCTCTGTTAAATTCGTTACTTTATATTTCTCGCATAGGATAGGGATCCGGCGCTGGAAATAATCAAACTGTTTTTCTATTTTGCCCTTGGCTTCGCCCTCGCCTTTGGGCGCATATTTTAATCCTATCCCCACCTCTTCTAAGGCGCGACGGAACTGTGTTATACCGTCATCCTTATGTTTCTTGAACTTATAATGCACGCTTTCGTGCTCGCAATACCTGAAAAAGGAATGCTGGTCTACATAATATACCAGCGGCAACCCGTATTTCTCTATGGTTTCACGGGCTACAAGCAAATGCTTCCAACTGGTTTCCTGTTCTACTAATAATCCATCTACCACCATCCTGGAATAATCATCTTTCGTTGCTATTAAATCATGATGCCGGCCGGTCAAGGGCAACCAGACATGATTTGAACTGTCATGCTGGTACAATTCTCCGGGACCGGACATTTCAAAGCGGATATATGTTTTCCTTGTTTGTTTATGCTCCCCGCTATAGTACCCTTTTTTCATTGCCCACCGACGGACGGTGTTCCGGTGCAGTTTGACCCTGAATTGCTGGTCTAACCGTTCGGATATAAGCTCAAAATTGTATTTCTTCCTGAAATATTTCGATTCTTTGTTGATGTAGGTGAACTCTTGATGCAGGAACTGCTCTATTTCGTTTGATAAGTGATGCCGGTTGTTTTCTTGCGGGTACTTGTACAAATTAAATCGTTCTATTTCTCCTTTCCCTTTCAGCCAGGCTTTCCTTAACCGGTACAGCTGCGTATGCTTTATTCCTAACGCCTCTGTTGCCGCATCCTCTCCTATGTGCCCCTCACAAAACCTTTCCACTATCCCGAATACATACTCTTTTGGTAACCGCTTATGCAGCTGTTTGCCCATGGGTTTACCCTCCTTTTGATAGGAAAAGTATACCTGTTTTTCAGGGCCTATCCTTATACCCTTTTGTGTTCCCGGGCTCAGTACCCTTTTAATGTTCCCATAGTACCTTTTTAATTGTTACACAACAGGGTTTTTTCCGAATTGGATGAGGTCCCAAAACCGCTACTCTTTCAATAACCACTTGTATACCGGCAAGATGGAGATACGCATATTTCCAATCTTTAATTCTTCCTCTTGGTCGCTTGTTAGTATAAGGCTTTCCAGTATTTTCAATTCAGTCATTGCTTCAACTAGGGCATCTATCTCCCGGGACTTGGTTGCTTCCTTGCTCATGGTATCTGTTACCTGAACTAACAATTCGGTTTTGTTTTTAGAGCGGACCAGAAAATCCACTTCTTTAAGGAGTGTTTTATTCATCGTTCCTCCAATGCGTCATTAGTATGTCATTAGTATTGACAATTACAGTATATAGATGTGTCATTGTCAATGACAAATGTTATATTTCAACTTTGCCTTGTTTTTAATGATTTTAGTACAGTTTTTTTTATAAACCTGGGTATCGTGGTCTCTGTGTTTTAGTAAATACGGGGATATGTTGTTACTGGTTTATTCTTTGAAGGAAGTGTTTTCTATATAATCGGTAAAAAACAACACTTTATTTGAATCATCAGGGTTGAAGAGAAACGGTTCCACATCTTTTGCCAATTGTTTAAAATTCAGGCTATTGGACTTATCAAGTAGTTTTTCCTTTAAAATATCAGCTGATCCAATATTTATTTTTTCCCGTAAATAGCCAATTGAAGGTTTTACCATGCTGGATAAAAATACAATATCGTAGAAATCACGCCCCATAGGGCGCTTTCTTTTAAATACGGCGCATATTTTTTGTGCAAGTAAAACTTCTACGGGAACAACGTTTATTCGCAAAAATACCTCAAATTTATTCAGGACCTTTTTATCAGGTTTATATAAATAATTTTGAGGTTCAGCGTCTAAATAAATAGAAAGTTTCTCCTGGCTGTTAGAGGACAATTTATACTTGTAGAAAATTCCGGGGAATCTTATGTAAATATGAAAAGCATTCTTAAGGACAATCGAAATCTCAGCAACATAGTTTTCCTGGGCCAGCTTATTTTTTAAGAGTTCAGCTAAAGCCTCAAAGGCATTTTTGTCCAGGCCTTTATTGTCAAAATCCAGGTCTTCCGAGAACCTGGAATTGTTGTAAATAATACGCGCAGCAGTACCCCCCATGAAAATGAGCTTGTCGGAGTATTTTGAATCAAAAATGTATCCCAATATCTTGTATTGCAGGTATTCACGCAGCATATTCCGTTTGAATGGTTTTAACTGTTCGGGATAAAATTGTTCAATAAAATTCATATCAAGCATTTTTTATGTACTCCTTAAATATTTTGATTTTTCTTTCAAGTGTTTTGTTCTGAAACCTGTCCAAATATTCGTCAAGTACCGGTATTTTTATCACATCCTTGCTCACGCCTTCATTTATGCGCAATTCCAGGATGTCGTTTTTGGTTTTTATATGTGAATTGATATAGAAAAAATCAAGCAGGGCTTTTTCTGCGGTTGCAATAACAAAGTTTTCCTTTTTATAATCAATAAGTTTATACCCGAAAAAAAGCTTTTTATGAACCGTCGTATAGAAAAATTTACCAGTTGAGGTGTTGAAAACAGATGTTTTGTTAGTAGAAGCAGAGCTGATTTTGTATACGCTTTCAGGAATTAATCCGTAATAGGCCAGGGCTGTTTCAAAAGAAATGTAGGATGGTTTATAAATTTTATTCGCAATTAGAAACAGGAGTTGTTCATTAATTTCTGTATCAGAAAAGATATAAAATTTACGGATGATTTTTTTAATATACCCCTTTTTCTGCCATTCAACCAGCCGCTGGTTGAAAAATCCGGGATCAATCATCCTTATGTCGTTTACAGAAAATATTGAAAAATTCTTGAATTGTTCTTTAAAAGTTATGAAATTCATATATTGTATTTCTCCTAAGTACTAAAAACAATACCTTGGAGAAATATGATATATTATTTAAATTTGTTTGTCAAGAGGTAGGTATAGTAATTCAAAATGTATCGGCTGGATATCGTTACCTAATAAATATAAACTTGCCTTTTCTGGTTCCTGCGGTGTCTTTCGCTATATATAGATAAACCCCGCTTTTTACCACATTCCCGCTTTCGTTTTTCCCATCCCAGTTAATTGTATTTGAACCTGGGGTGGTTGCCGGAAGTTTCTTCAGTAAAGCCCCGCTGATGGTATAGATTTCAATACTGCTGT
>MGVM01000133.1:0-2808 GCA_001800495.1 Elusimicrobia bacterium RIFOXYB2_FULL_48_7 | reverse complement strand
CGTCAAACTTTAACGGCGTAGCTTCTGAATACGTATACGGGTTCGGGTATGCTTTTACAGCCGGAGCGCCATTTGGCGCGCTAACGGTGGTAAAGGTATAGTCTCCTGAAACCCCTTCAATACCGTTAGCATCAGTGCTTTTTACACGAAAATGATAAATCGTTCCGGGATTTAATTGATCAATAACAACACTATGGTTTATCATTAGGACGGCATCTGCGCGTGTAAATGTATCATAAATTGTTGTGATGCCGTATTCCACCTGGCTGGTGGCGGAATTATCCGTTGTCCAGTTTATCGTCGCCTCGGTTTTTGTGATACCTGTCACCGTGACATTGGAAATTACCGGCGCGGCCAGCGCCGTGATGTAAAGGCCGTTTGAGTTCGCCGCCAGGCCATGCACTCCCGAGCCGTTAACCGCTTTAACCGTGAAATAATATGTCGTTCCCACCCTAAGCGTGGTTGTTAGCGTCACGGAGGTGCTGGTAAAGTTATCCGTCCAGGCAACAAAATCCGTCAATCCGGCAGTCGTTGAGCTTATTGCGTAATAGTACTTTGATATCCCGGACTCAGCGTCTGCCGCGGCGTTCCAGTTAGCGCTTATCTGCGCGGTCGTGGTTGTAACGGAAATATCCGCGCCCGTCCCGTCTCTTACGGCTGACGAAGCGCCTGGCGCCGTCGCGTCATACGCCCGCACGCCGTTGGAATTCGCGGCCGTACCTTGAAGCCCGGCTCCGTTTTCTGCTTTCACGCTGAAATAATATGTCGTACCGATCACAAGCGTTACGGATGCTGTCACCGATGTGCTTGTTGAGTCTGCCCACGCGGCGACATTCGTCCCGCCGGCCGTGGTGCCTATAGCGTACAAGTACCTGGCTATCCCCGACTCCGCGTCAACAGCAACGTCCCAGTTGGCTGATAATGATGTCAGCGTGGTTGTTGTGGATATATCCAATCCAGTCCCGTCACGCACCGCTCCCGGAGCACCGGGATCCGTGCCGTCAGTAAGCAATACCGCCCCGTTTGAACTCCTGGGCGAACCTGTCATACCGAAACCATTCATCGCCTTTACGAGAACATAGTATGTCACATTTTCAGGAAGCGACAAACTGCTGTTTGTTATTGTTAATACGTTGCCGATATTTGTCCATGAAACTATGTTCGTTGCGCTTGTGCTGGTGCCTATGGCGTACAGGTAGGCGCTGATGCCGGATTCTGCATCTATTGCTGCGTCCCAGTTACCGGACAAGGTGGTTGTAGAATACACCCCTGTAACGTCCGTCCCTGTGCCGTCACGCACTGCTGAGGGCGCGCCCGGGCCTGTTGTATCACCGCTTACGTACTGGCCGTTGGAATTAGCTGTATATGTGCTAACCAAACCCTGGAAATTGTACGCCCGCACAGTGAAATAGTATGTTGAGCCACCGGTTAACGTCAATCCGGATCTTGTTACCCACGTGCTTGCACCAACGGTTGTCCAGCCGACAAAAGCCGTGCCGCCGGCTGTTGTTGAGCTTATTGCATACGAATATGAGGATATCCCTGAGTCGGCATCAGCCGACGAAGTCCAGTTCGCGCTCAGTGAATACGAGGAATACGTAACATTTGTGTCTGCGCCGTTGCCGTCGTTTACTGTTCCCGGTGCCGTGGGCGAGGTGACATCTATCAGCCGCTGGCCGTTGGAATAAAGGGCGCTGCCGGTTAAGTTCGCGTTGTTCACCGTCCTCACGCCTATGTAATACGTCGTTGCCCAGGTAAGCGCGGACATAAAACCGCTCCGGTCTATATTCGTGCTTGTGCCGTTGTTCGCCCAGTTTAGAAGGCTTGTGCCGCCGTTGTATGTGCCGATTGCCACTTCGTAGCACAGGATGCCGCTTTCCGCGTCAACTGTAGCATCAAAGTTCCCGTACAACTGCGTCGTTGATGTGGTTATCGCAACATCAGTGCCCGTGCCGTCACGTACTGCCGCGGGAGCCCCGGGCGCCGTGTTGTCCACAACATATACGCCGTTTGTGGTTATTGTGCTGCCTATGAGGCCTATGCCGTTCTCGGCCTTCACTACAAAGTAGTACGTCGCCCCATATGCAAGCGGTGTGCTGACTGTAACTGAAAGCGCCACGCCGTTGTTTGTCCAGGGCACATATTCGGTGCCTGCCGCTGTTATTGAACTCACCGCGTACCAGTACCGGGTTACCGCGCTTTCAGTGTCTACTGCCGCGTCCCAGTTCGCGCTAAGGCTCGTGAGCGAGGTTGTGGATGAAATGTCAATGCCAAACCCGTCCCTCAATGCTCCCGTTACCCAGGAAGGAGGCGTAGGGTCGGCAAGAAGAACGCTGCCGTTTGAGTTCCTGACGGTGCTCTGCTGAGCGTCTACGCTTTCGGTTTTCACTGCAAAGTAATAGGTGGTGTTGAGCACAAGGTTCTGTACCCTGGTAACCGTGGTGCTCAGGGAATTATCTATCCACCCGCTCGTGAATCCGGTATCGCCGGCTGTCCATGAACTCACTGTGTACCAGTATTTCGCCAGCCCGCTGTTTGTGTCAACTACTATGTCCCAGTTGGCAGTAAGTGTGTATGTTGTATAGAATATGTCAGCGTCTGATGCGCCGGTACCATCCCTTACAGCTGCCGGCTGGTTGGGAGGCACACTGCTGCGCAGCGCGTAGTTTGTTGCTCCGTTGGATATTGATGACCACTGGTTATTATCGTCCTTAGACCAGATTCGGAAATAGTATGTCGCGCCACCCACAAGAGTGGTGGCTTTCCAGGTTGCCGTGCTGCCTACAACGACCGTGTTGGTTGAGATTG
>MGVM01000132.1 GCA_001800495.1 Elusimicrobia bacterium RIFOXYB2_FULL_48_7 | reverse complement strand
GAATCCGGCGCCGCCGGTTGACCTTAGCAACCCGGCATAGACCGTAGCGAACGGCTTATCATGAATTTTTAATTCTTTTCCAATGTTCAGGTTGAACGTGTTTCGCTTTTCTGCGGATGGGTCGATGGTGTCCCCCACGTTGCTGGCGCCCAGGTAATAAAACTTCTCCGGGTAAGGCCTGACCATTATGCCGACGTCACTCTTGAACTCACCGCTGTTATTGCTGTACCTCATGTTATAATCCCAGTAAGACCTGAACAGGGTGAACCTGGAAAGCGTATTCTTGGCTTCATTTGTGGCGATCTTGATATTTTCAACGGAGGCCTTGAGGTTGTCGCCCATTTCCTTGTCAGAGAGCAGGCGGCCGATGGTGGTTTCGCCGTTATCAACCTTCGTGAGGATCCTGTCGAGTTTTTCGGTCGAGGCCTTCAGGTTCTTGAAAATATCCTTGATGTCCATTTTTTCATCGCCTGTGATCTCGGCAAGGTCAGCCGAGACTTTCTTCGCGTTCTCGGACAATTCTTTCAGGTTATTGATGATTACGCTTACTTTTTCATCGCTGAGCTGGGTGTTGAGCCGTTCAGTGATTTCCTTGGCGTTCCTGACAAGTTCAGCCAGGTTCGGGCCCAGGTCGCCGCCCAGTGACTTTGTAAGGTCGCCTATACCGCTTAGGCCGTCAGACAGCATTTTGTCCAACGACATAGGGTCCTTGCCTTCGATGAAATCACCGTCCTTTAAAAGAGGCAGATCATCCGAGCCGAGCGTCAATTCAATATATTTCACCCCGAGTATGCCGGTGGACTGTATGCTTGCCTTGGCATCCGTGTGCAGTTTTATGCTTCTCTTGATCCAGATTACCACCTTTACTCTTTTATCGTACAAGGAAACGGTCTCGATTTTCCCCACCTTGACACCGGAAATCCTGACCCACGCTTTTTCCATGAGGTTTGAAACATCGTTGAAGGTCACGTTGAGCCGGTAACCTCTTTCAATATTGATACTCTGGATGGTCATAATAGTTATGGCAAGCGCTATTATCCCGAGAAGGATGAATAAACCAAGCTGTGTTTCTTTTCTCATTTAATTTGCCCCCGGTATTGCTAGTATTCTTTTATTTTCAATTTTATCGGGCCCTTGCTTGAACCGTTCAGGAACTGCTGAACATAGGGGTCCGTGGTATTTTTGAATTCATCAGGCGTGCCCGTGGCTATTATCCTGCCTTCAAGGAGCATCGCAATTTTCGTTGAAACCTTGTAAACCGATTTCAGGTCGTGGGTCACGACTATTGATGTCATTTTAAGCGTTTTCTGCAAATGAATTATAAGGTCGTTTATCACGTCGGAAAATATCGGATCCAGGCCGGTTGTGGGTTCATCGTAAAGCATGTATTTGGGATCGCGGGCTATCGCGCGCGCAAGAGCCACCCTTTTTTTCATACCGCCAGACAGCTCTGACGGCCTGATATTTTCAATGCCGCTTAATCCTACGTGTTCAAGGCACTCAGCAACTTTCCTGCTGATTAAACTTTCCGGCAAACCCTGGTGCCTGAGGCCGAACGCCACGTTTTCACCGGAAGAAAGAGAATCAAACAACGCCCCGTCCTGAAATAAAAAGCCCATTTTCTTCTGGACTTCCTGCAGTTCTTCTTCCGCCACCTCGCCCAGGTTCACACCATCGACTTCCACCGTTCCCCTTTCTGGATGGAACAGCCCGACTATGTGCCTTAAAAGCACGGTTTTGCCCGAACCCGACCCTCCTATGATGGTCAATGTTTCACCGTCATTTACTTCCAGGTTCACCCCGCGAAGCACATAATTTTCCCTGAAATGTTTATGGACATCATTAATTCTTATCATGGCATTTAACCAATCCCTATGGCAACCAGCACAACGGAAATAAAATAATCAGTGACTACAATCAGCACCAAGGTGGTCACAACCGACTGCGTGGTAGCCTTTCCCACGCCCTGCGCACCCCCCTTGGTTTCAAAACCCTTATATATGGAAACAAAACCTATTATTGCTGCAAAGAAAAACGATTTAATAAACCCGTGGAAAAAGTCGTCAATCCTTAAGAAATCCAGTGTATCCGACCAATAAATGGTTGAGGGTATATCAAGTTTGAACCTGGAGACAACCCAGCCGCCGATGATACTCAGGATATTCGATATTGCTGTGAGGATCGGTATCATCGTGATGCATGCCAAGAATCTGGGAACTGCCAGGTATTTAATAGGGTTTGTGCCAAGTGTATAAAGAGCGTCTATCTGCTCGGTGACTTTCATGGTGCCCAATTCCGCAGTGATCGCCGCGCCCACCCTTCCGGTAATAACAGTAGCTGTCAATACCGGCCCTAATTCTTTCACTATAGAGAATGCCACTATTGTCCCGACATACAGGGGTTCGTTAAAGACGTACATTCCTGAATACCCTGCCTGCAGGGCAAGCACCATGCCCACTGAAAAAGCGGTAAGCATTGCAACAGGCAATGACCTGTATCCAATGCTGACCATTTGGTATACTACAAGCTTGGCTTCGAATGGTTTCGCGAAACAGCCCAGGATAGTTTTCTGGACGAGAAAATAACTTTTTGACAGGCTGTCCAGGAAAGCTATGAATTGGTCTTCTATTCTAGTCAGCATGTTTCCCCGCTGTAAATTCTCGGCACCCTTGAATTGATGTTACAGGTAATCTCGTAGCTAATTGTTGAGCATAATCCCGCTATATCTTCGGCTGAAACTCCGGAGCCAAGCAAAGTCACTTCATCCCCAACCTTGACGTTGCGCAAGCCAGTTACATCAACCATTGTCAGGTCCATTGTCACCCTTCCAGCTACAGGCGCTGTTTTATTGCCGACTTTTACGTATCCCCGGTTTGAGAGAAGTCGGTTGTAACCATCGCCATATCCTGCCGGAAGAACGGCAATGAGCGAATCTCTTTTTGTTATAAATGTCCTGCTGTAACTGACAGGCATTCCCTTCGGGATGTACCTGATATCGGCTATCCTTGTTTTCCAGCTCAGTATCGGCTTTGTAGCGACATATTTCTGTGAATCCGCAAAAGGGAGAAGCCCATATATTGCCAGTCCGGGCCTTACAAGCGAGAAATGGGCTTCATGGAATTTCATAATACCGGCGGAGTTGGCCGCGTGAAAAAGAACACTATTCAGCCCTGCTTTCTTTATATCTTCGATAACTTTCCCGAATTCCCTGATCTGGAACTTTGTATGATCTCCGCTGGAATCAGCCGACGAGAAATGGGTAAACACCCCTTCCATCACCAGGTTTTTATGGGCGCGCAGTTTTTCAATGAAACCGTCAAGTTCCCCCGGCCTAAGCCCTATCCTGCCCATGCCGGTATCTACTTTAAGGTGAAACCTGCCGGTTCTGCCAGCTTTGTTTGCAAATTTCGAGTAGTGCCTCAGGGCTTTCACGCTTGTGATTGTAGGAGTGACTTTGTATTTAAGCGCATCCTTCAGGTAATCAAACGGGTAAAAAGCCCCGAGCAGTAAAACCGGAGAATTTATTCCGTTATCGCGCAGAGTAACAGCTTCTTCGAGGGAGGCTACCCCGAAACCCCATACGGATTTTTCTTTTAAAAGAGCTTTCGCGAATTCAACAGAACCGTGGCCGTAGGCATTGTCCTTGATTACCGGCATTATTTTCGCGCCGGGCGAAAGGTGCTTTGCGATGCTCCGGATATTTTGTCTCGCATTGCCTAGATTTATTTCAACCCAGTTTGGCCTGTACAGAGTTGGCTGTTTTATCATGACTTCTCAAGCCGCTCAAACCTGGTATATTCCTTGAAAAACCGCATTTCCATGTCGCCGGTGGGTCCGTTGCGCTGCTTGGCGATGATGATATTAGCCTTTCCCTCATCATCAGCCGACTTGCTGTAAATCTCTTTCCTGTATATGAATATAACGAGGTCGGCGTCCTGTTCGATAGCGCCCGAATCCCTGAGATCCGACAACTGCGGGACGCCTTCCCGGCCCCTGTCTTCCGGTTTTCTTGATAACTGCGACAGGGCAATGACAGGAATATTAAGTTCCCTCGCCAGGCCTTTCAAAGAACGGGAAATGTCCGATATTTCCTGCTGGCGGGATTCAGACCGGCCCGCGCCGCGCATCATCTGTATGTAATCAATGACAATAAGGGATAATTCCTTGCCTTCGGTTTTAAGCTCGGCCGCCAGCCGCCTGGAGCGGGTGCGGATTTCCAGGGGCGACACGCTGGAGGTATCGTCAATATATATAGGAGCGTTGTAAACTTTCTCGGCTGCCGAGGTGATGACCGCCCAGGATTTTTTCGGCAGTATGCCGCGGCGGACTTCGTGCGAATTAACCCACGCTTCCGAGCAGATAAGCCTGAATATAAGTTCTTCCTTTGATGTTTCTATGGAGAATACGCCTACGGGCTTATTTTCCTTCAATGCCACATTCGCGACGATATTCATGGCGAAAGAGGTCTTTCCCATTGACGGCCTCGCGGCTACGATGACCAGGTTTGAAGGCTGAAGGCCGGCAGTCCTCTCATCCAGGTCGACAAACCCTGTTTTCAGCCCAGGGACGTCCTTTTTATTGGACATCAGCGACTCAATTCTTGAGAGGGTGGACTGCACAAGCGACTTGACGGGAGTGAATCCCTGCCCCTGCCTGGTCTGGGCAATGGAGAAAATCATCTCCTCGGCCCTGTCGATCAGGAATCTCGGTTCATCCGAAGCCTTGTATCCGGCTTCGGCTATCTGCGTCCCCGCCATGATCAGCTGACGCATAAGGGCCTTATCAAGGACTATACCGGCGTAATGCTCAACATTCGCCGCCGTGGAAACCGTATTTATCAGCGTCGCAATATATGTGGACCCGCCGACTTCTTCAAGAATCTGTTCTTTTTTAAGCTGTTCTATCACGGACACTGTGTCCACGGGCATATTTTCAATATAGAACTTCTTGATTATCCTAAAAATTTTCCTGTGAGTGTCCCTATAGAAATGGTTTTCATCAACTGCTTCAAGTACTTTGGCAATGGCTTCCTTCTCGATTATCATCGAACCGAGAACCGCCATTTCCGCCTCTATTGAATTAGGTGGGACTTTGTCAAGAATTTCCGGCATAAAACCGCCTATGAACCAATAGTTTTACTTCTGCTCTTTTTCCTCTACAACCCAGACCTTCATCTTGGCTGTTTCAGTGACGTCTTCCGGGAATTTCTTTGACTTGAGCCTTATTTCAACAGAATAAAGGCCGGTTTCCTTTATCTGGTCTTCAAAAACTATGTCTTTTTTGTTGATGTCGTAACCAAGCCCGGTCTTTATCTGTTCGGCTATATCGTCTTTTGTAACGCTGCCGAAAAGTTTGCCTTCCTCGCCTGTCTTTACATTAATGTTAATCGATGCCTTACTGAGTTTCTCGGCATATTCCTTCAATGCGGCGCGGTCCTGGACTTTCTGCTTTTCAAGCACCTGTTTTTCGTGTACTATAACAGCCATGTTCTGCTTATTCGCCTGCAATGCAAGCTTTTTAGGGAGCAAAAAATTACGCGCGAAACCGGCGCTGACTTCTTTTATATCGCCGATTTTGCCGACTTTTTCGACATTTTCTTTTAAAATGACTTTCATTTTACTTAGAACCTCCTGGTAAATTTCTTAATAGATATTGACGAATGGCACCAATGCCAGAACCCTGGCCCTCTTGATGGCATCCGTGAGTATTCTCTGATGTTTTGAGCACACGCCGGTAATCCTTCCGGCCAGGATCTTGCCCCTTTCGGTAACAAAATTCCTGAGAAGGTTGGCATCCTTGTAATCTATGTCGATATATTCGGCGCAGAACCTGCAAACCTTGCGCCTCATCATCATTTTTCCCCTGGGCCTTTTGCCCTTGAAATCCCTGCTGTCTTTTTTTCCTTTAAAATCTCTCATTTTCCATATCTCCTTGTTCCCTCATTTTTAATTGTTTTTTCAGTTGTCTAAAACGGAACTTCTTCTTCGCCTGCTGATTCCACCGGCGCATCGGATGCGGCAACGGCTGATTTACCCGGTGAGGGCTTGCTGCCCGGCTCATCATCACCGGCGTCAT
>MGVM01000131.1:5586-6347 GCA_001800495.1 Elusimicrobia bacterium RIFOXYB2_FULL_48_7 | reverse complement strand
GGAATGGCGCTTCCCTATTGTTTATGACATAAATTACTACACCGCTTTCATGTTCCCCGACTTTTTGTTCAGGTCGTTTTACGGTGTCGCCTTTGCGGACGCCGGAGCGGTGAGCGATACGAGCGACTTCAGTTCTGAAAATTACATGAGCGGCTGCGGCGTCGGCTTGCAGTTTGACACTTTTGTCCTGCAATCCTATTATTTTCCGCTCAATTTCTATCTTTCCTGGTCGCCTGCTAACGACAGGTATATTTTCTACTTCAATATCGGTTCGGTGTTTTGAAAAGGCCTTAATTTATTGTATAATTGTCCTCCAATAGAGGTGTTTTAAGATGAAAAAAAGACATGTTGAATTAGCGCTGGTTTCCGTTGTCTGCCTGGTTGCGGTCCTGTTTATTTTCGACTGGACCATCAAGGCGATAATCCACAACAAGACCGAAGTGATAGTCCCTAAGCTTGAAGGCAAGCCGCTGCAGGAGGCGATTGACACGATTTCAGCCCTGGGTTTAGGAATAGCCAAGGAAGGGGATGAATTCAATTCTAAACTTCCGCCCGGCACGGTAATCAGGCAGACGCCCTACCCCGGCATGACGGTCCGCCAGGGGAAAATAATAAGGGTTACCCTCAGCCGCGGCAGCGACCTGGTGTTTGTCCCCGACGTGGTGGGCCAGACAACGAAGGTTGCCGAGCTGCTGATAAGGAAAACCCAGCTGGTATATGTCGTGAAAAACGAAGTGTATTCCCTTAAATACGAAAAAAGC
>MGVM01000131.1:0-5520 GCA_001800495.1 Elusimicrobia bacterium RIFOXYB2_FULL_48_7 | reverse complement strand
GTTTCCCTGGGCGAACCGCCTGAAGGGATGATACTTATGCCCGAGTTCACCGGCAAGGAACTCAACGAATTCAAAAAATGGGCTGACAAGAACAAGGTGGCATACCAGGTGAGGGAACAGGAATACGAAGCCGCCAAGCCCGGTATAGTCATATCCCAGGAACCGCCGGCCGATACGGTGCTTACCTATAATACGCAGGTTGTCGCCGTAGCAGCCATCGGCTCCGGGGCACAGCCACAGGCCCAAACCCAGCCGGCAGGTGAAGTTTACCACTATGAAGTCCCTCAGGGCGCCAAGGACCAGAAAATTCAGGTAAATCTGATTGATAGCTCCGGAGAACACCAGATATTTTCAAACACCCAGCCGCCGGGCAGCAAACTGGATATACCCATTATAAGAAAAGGCAAGGCGAAGTTGCGGATATTCATCGACAACATTCTTGTGGAAGAGAAGGAATTATGAAAAAGCAGCCCGAAGTACAGGTGGCCCCCTCTCTGCTTTCGGCGGATTTTTCCCGGCTTGCCCAGCAGGTAAAGTGGCTCGACGCCGCCGGGGCGAAGTACCTGCACATTGACGTGATGGACGGCAGCTTCGTTCCCAATATAACTTTTGGGTCTTGCGTGATAAAAGCCCTTCGCAAATATACCCGGGCGCTGTTTGATGTTCACCTTATGATAATCGACCCGCTCAAGTACATCGATGTATTCTCGGACTGCGGGGCGGACCTGGTAACGGTTCACCTGGAGGCGGTTAGCGCGAACCCGGGAATCGTGCTCGACGCCATCAAGAAGCGCGGCAAAAAAGCAGGGCTGTCAATAAAACCCAAGACACCCGCTGAAAATCTCTACCCTTACCTTCCATATATTGACCTGGCGCTGGTAATGAGAGTTGAACCGGGGTTCGGCGGGCAGAAATTCATGCCCGAAGCCCTGCCGAAAATAGAGAAAATCGGCAGCAGGATAAGGACCAACGGTTTTAACTGCCTGCTTGAGGTTGACGGCGGCATTGATGAGACAAACGCTGCGCAGGCCGTGTCCGCGGGAGCCAGATTGCTGGTGGCGGGAAGCTCCGTTTTCGGAAAAAAAGACCCCAAAAAGGCCTACCTGGGGCTTATGAAAACCGCCAACGCGGTAAAAAAAGGCGCGCAAAAAAGGCGCGTTTAATTGACAAACAAAGCATTTATAGGTAAAATAACACCCTGTTTATTTTGAGGAGGTGATTAATTACAACGTGGTAAAAATCAGATTAAGAAGATGCGGGCGGCCAAAAAACCCGTTTTACAGGATTGTTGTCTGCGATTCCACCAAGAAACGCGACGGAGCGGTTGTGGCGACCCTGGGGCATTACAACCCAAAATTGGAAAAGAACAAGATTACCGTTAACGGCGAGAAATACAATTACTGGTTAAAGTGCGGCGCCCAGCCGACGGAAATAGTGGCGAGGCTGGTGAAAAAGTCATTGAGCGCGGCATAACCGGGAATCACGCTTTCTGGAGAGACTAACAATGAAAGAACTGGTGACCCATATCGTAAAGGCACTTGTTGATAATCCGGATACTGTTGAAGTGAACGAGGTGCAGGGTGACAAGTCAACCATACTCGAGCTCAGGGTATCCGACTCGGACCGAGGCAAGGTTATCGGCAAGGAAGGCCGTATCATAAAGTCGATAAGGACGATTGTGAGTTCCGCGGCAGCCAAGGTGGATAAAAGGGCTACCGTTGAGATAATTGAATAACTGTCAGGGCTCAATGCGACTTTTGAAAATAGGGTATGTTGTAAAACCCCATGGGATCAAGGGCGTGTTGACAGTCAACCTGACCCTCGGGAATATCGCTGCGCAGCACGCCGAGCCCGGCCGGAAAATATACCTTGAAAAATCATCTGACCTGTGCGGCCCGTTTGAAATAATATCCATCCAGCATCATAAGAATTACCTGTTAGTTTCCACAAAGGAAATCAACAGCATCGAACAGGCGGAAAAATTTTGCGGGTACAGCGTAGGCGCCGAGGCGAAGAAACTGCCTAAGGGTCTGTACTGGATCGAAGACCTGGTGGGGTGCGAAGTTCTTTCAGAAAAAAATGAAACCCTTGGAACTGTCCGGGATGTGGTGAATGCCGGGCCTAACACGCTGTACTCGGTTATGACGCCGGACAACCGGGAATTCCTTGTCCCGGCAATTAAGCAGTTCATTAAAAAAATCGACATAGCCGGGAAGAAAATAACCATTAACGCCATTCCAGGGCTGGTTGAATCAGAATGAGGATAGACATTATCACCCTTTTCCCCGGCATGTTTGACGGGATACTCAGCGAAAGCATTGTTGGCAGGGCGCAGAAAAAGGGCATAATTGAAATACACAAGCATAATCTGCGGGATTTTTCCGGAAACAAGAACCGGATAATTGATGACAAGCCGTTCGGCGGCGGAAGCGGGATGGTAATAATGGCTGAGCCGGTTTTAAAAGCGGTTGAGTTCATAAAAAAACAAGCCGCGAAAACCGGGAAAACCGTTAAATATTTGAAGCCAAAAGTCGTTTTTTTGTCACCCCAGGGAAAACTGCTGGACCATAAAACAGCAGATGCTCTTTCAAAGGAAAAACACCTCATTCTCCTGTGCGGGCATTATGAAGGGTTTGACGAGAGGGCGATGAAGGCCGTTGACTGCGAGGTTTCAATAGGCGATTACGTTCTTACAGGAGGCGAATTGCCTGCGATGGTTCTCGTTGACGCTGTCGCAAGGCTGGTACCCGGCGTGGTGAAGGAGGAATCCTCCGTTCAGCGTGATTCCTTCGTAAACGGCCTGCTTGATTATAACCATTATACAAGGCCCAGGGCCCTGCCCCTTGCCCGCGCGCAATTGAAAGTGCCGGATGTGCTGTTTTCAGGCAACCACGCGGAAATCGAGGCCTGGAGAAAGAAAGATTCGCTTAAAAATACTCTCTCAAAAAGGCCGGACCTGCTGAAAAAAGTTGTATTAACCGAAACGGAAAAAAAATACCTTGAAGAAATAAAAAAGGCGGTTTTAAAGCCGCAAAAAAGGAGACTAACGTGATCACAATTCCTAACCTGCAAAAAAAGAGAGATTTCCCGATGTTTTACCCCGGAGACACCATCAGGGTGATGGTAAAGATCCACGAGGGGGATGTGGAAAGGCTGCAGCCGTTCGAGGGCATAGTAATACGCAAACACGGCGGCGGTTATGACGAGACTTTCACCGTGCGCAAGGTGTCGTTCGGAGTGGGAATAGAGCGTATTTTCTCGATGTTCGCGCCGAATATTGAAAAAATCGAACTGGTGAAAAAAGGCGTGGTCCGCAGGGCCAAGCTTTATTACCTGCGCAACCTTACAGGCAAGGCGTCCAAGATTGATGACGAACAGGCGAAAGATGTTTCGAAAGAAACATCGAAAGATACACCAAAAGACGCGGCGAAAGCTGCCGCAAAATCCGAATCCAAAGATACACCAAAAGATGCGCCGAAAGACACGCCGAAAGACGCTGCGAAGGCTGCGGAACCCGCGGTAAAGGCGTGATGCCCACGCCTTGCTCCTTGCGCGAGCTTTACAAGTTTGACAGCAGGACCCGGGCCGGCAGAAAAATATTGATCGCCGGAGTTGACGAAGCAGGCAGGGGTCCGCTTGCCGGGCCGGTGGTTGCTTCAGCCGTAATCCTTCCCAGAAAAAACTGCATAAAAGGCATCTCTGACAGCAAAACCCTTTCAGAATCCCAGAGAGAAAAAGCTTACGCTCTCATAAAGAAGCGCTCGCTTGCTTTTGGTGTCGGTGTGTGCAGCCATAAGGTTATTGATGAGATCAATATTTTCAGGGCGTCCTATCTGGCCATGAAGATAGCAGTCAAGAAACTCAGAGTCAGGCCGGGGCTGGTCCTGGTTGACGGCCCATATAAGATACCGGGCTTGAATATGATCCAGAAGCCGGTGATAAAAGGCGACGCGAGGAGCGCGTGCGTTGCTGCGGCTTCGATAGTAGCGAAAGTAACTCGGGACAGGATCATGCGCAAATACCATGAAAAATACCCACGCTACGGTTTCGACAGGCATAAGGGTTACCCTACAAAACAGCACAGGTATGCCATAAAACAGCACGGCCCCGCAGAAATACACAGGAGAAGTTTCACCCTGAACTGAAAGTGTTATGGTTTATTATAAGAAGGAAGTAGGCAAACAGGGCGAGGATGAAGCGGCGCGCTATCTGCGGGAAAATGGCTACGAAATAACCGACAGGAATTTCAGGACCAGGTTCGGCGAGATCGACATCGTCGCGCTTGAAAACAAGGATATAGTTTTTGTCGAAGTAAAAAAAAGAAACAACAGTTCATTCGGCACGGCGCAGGCCGCTGTCGACTTCCGGAAACAGGGGAAACTGGTGAAGATGGCATTCCAGTACATAAAGTCAAAAAATTGCGGCGGCGCGAATTTCAGGTTTGATGTGCTCGCCATATCAAACGGGAATATTGAACTTATAAAAAACGCGTTCAGCGCCCGGAGAGGTTCCTACTACTGATGCTGTCCAGGGTATTTTCCGCGTCAATTCACGGCATAAACGGCTACATAGTCCAGGTGGAAGTGGATATTTCCGCCGGGCTGCCTTCCTTTTCAACGATCGGACTGCCCGACCGCGCGGTAACCGAATCCAAGGACCGCGTTATCTCATCCATCAAGAATTCAGGTTTCGACGCCCCGTCAAGAAAGATCACGGTGAACCTGGCGCCGGCGGATGTCAGGAAGGAAGGCGTCGGTTTTGACCTCCCTATAGCCGTGGGGATACTCGCGGCCATGGAGCAGGTGAAAACAGAAAAACTCGGCCATTACATCCTTATCGGGGAACTCGCGCTGGACGGCACATTGCGGGAAGTGCGGGGCATACTGTCCATAACGCTGGCTGTCAGGGAAATGGTCGGTGAAAAGAAATCCGTCGCCCAAAATGAAATAGAAGGCATAATCCTGCCCGCGGGCAATGCGCACGAAGCCGCGATGCTGGACTGCCAGAAGATATTCCCCGCGAAAAACCTGAGGGAAGTAGTTGATTTCTTAAACGGTGAAACAATAATTAAACCGGCCCCGGCTGACAGGAACGTGGCGGCCTCTGATTTCACGGATTACAGCCTTGATTTCAGCGAGGTAAAAGGCCAGGAGTTTGCAAAGCGCGCGCTGGAAATAGCTGCCGCGGGCGGCCACAATGTCCTTATGCTAGGCCAGCCGGGCTCCGGTAAAACAATGCTTGCCCGCCGGCTGCCCACTATACTGCCCCTCCTTAATTTTGATGAAGCGCTTGAAACCACGAAAATACATTCTGTCGCGGGGTTTATCAGGCAGGGCAAGGGACTGCTTTCAACCAGGCCGTTCAGGTCGCCTCCCCACACGATATCAAACATCGCGCTTATAGGCGGGGGGGCTTCCCCCAGGCCGGGCGAGGTGAGCCTTTCGCACAACGGGGTTCTTTTCCTGGACGAATTCCCCGAATTTGACAGGAATGTGCTGGAAGTCCTGCGACAACCCCTGC
>MGVM01000130.1:5187-6875 GCA_001800495.1 Elusimicrobia bacterium RIFOXYB2_FULL_48_7 | reverse complement strand
GCTGCTGGCGGAGAAAATCGACAGCAGCAAGCTTAAAAGAGTGGTGATCAAGGCGGACCGGCAGGCGCTCAACGAGCACCTGCTCTACGCAATGGATATCAGCAAGAAATGCGGCGCTAAAAAAATATCGCTGGCCGTGAAACAGAGGCAAAGGACTATATGAAATACCTGAACTATTCTTTTCTTATTTCAATCACAACCCACGGCGTTCTGCTGGCGTGCTGCCTGTATTTTCTGAAACCGGTGGAAATGACAACTAATATCCTTGAAAGCGTTGAATTGATAGAGATTGAGTCCGAAACACTGCCCGAAGTAATTCAAGCGATGAAACAAACCCCTCCGAAAAACCTGGTTGATTATATTAAGATGGCGATTCCCGCTTTGAACAAGAACGGAGCGATCAAGGACAGCTTGAAGGAAGCCAGCGTGCCGGAAATGAACAATTATGACGCGCAGGCGCGTGGAAGCCGGGAAACAATCGACTTGAATAAAAAAATGGAAAAAGTCCAGGCACAGGCGGTGCAAAACGCCGTCCGTTACACGAAAAATGACGCGAAATTATCCGACATAGGCCCCATTGCCATGGCGGGGCCTTCAGCCGGGGAAGCTTATGCGATGACAACACCGGCTGAGCCGGACATAAAAATTGAAGAGGTTGGTAAAGTGGCGGTTCGCGGCCCGGCGACGACTGGCCCAGCCGGGAGCGGAGCGATCAGTCTGGACAAAAAACCAGGAGGGGGTTCGTCGCTGAGCGGTTTAAAGCAGATCGACATAGGCAAAGGCAATTATAACACGTCTAATATGTCATCAATGAAGGAAGGCGCCGGCCCTTCCGCTGGTGTGTCCGGTGCTGGCGGGAAAACCGGTGATCCTTTCGGCAGCGGCAGGCCGTCCATTGGCTACAACCGCGGGGGTATCGTGCTGGTAAAAAGAACAAAGGAGAATTTCAGGGAACTTGTTAAACCGGCAGAGGTTGTGGTGCAGAAAACCGCTTCCAAGCCGCGGGAAACCGCCATGGAAACGGCAAACGCTGAAAATAATACCGTGGAAATTTCCGGCCCTATCGCCGGCAGGCGGATCATTTATTCCTGTGTCCCGGCTTACCCGGAATGGGCGCTGGCGCGGCACATCGAGCAGAGCGTGAGCATCAGGATATTTGTTTCACCCGAGGGCCGTGTGAGGGCGGAAATCTACCTGGAAAGGACTTCCGGGTACAGGGAGCTTGATTCCCTGGCGGAAGAGTCAATAAAAAAATGGGTTTTCGAACCGCTGAAAACCGGGGGAGGCGACCAATGGGGAATAATAACTTTCAAGTATCTGTTAAAGTAACCTTGTTGTTTGTTCTTTTGTTGTTCTGCGCTGCTTTGCCGTCAATGGCTGAACAAAAAGGGGAAATACCGGATGTGGTGATTGAAGGAAAGGATTCACTGAAACTCACAAGCGAAAAGCCCGCCCTGGAAATCCCGATTGAACAAAACAAGGAACTTCGGCTGTGCCTCGCGACTGAAAAAGAGATTCTGCTGATCAAGCCCAGGGGCTGGGAAAAACAGCCGCAGGACGCGATACCAGCCATTGCAAAAAGCAACCAGGTGATAGTGCCGCTGTCGCGCAGGTTATCCGAGCTGGAAGCGTGCGTCTTTTACCCGCTGAAAGAACTGAAATCTGTTTATAATGAGCAGGACTTGCAA
>MGVM01000130.1:0-5164 GCA_001800495.1 Elusimicrobia bacterium RIFOXYB2_FULL_48_7 | reverse complement strand
GGAACTTGTAGTGGCTGATGAGTCCGGGGAAATATTCCGCAGGTATTCCGGCAAAGGCCTGCCGCCGGAAAATATTGTTTTCGACGGCAAAAACGACGGCGGAAGGATGCTGGAGGCCGGCGCCCCGTATTCCCCGGTTCTGCGGTATATGGGCCGCACGTCCGCGGGCAGGACTTTCACAGCCGCGGGCGTTGTTCACCAGGAACAGGCCGGGTTTTTAATAAGTTTGGATTTCAAGGCCCTCTATAAAGCGCCGCCGGAACTTTTACAGGAAAACAGTTTCAGCGCTGCGGGCGCCGAAATGCTCCAGGAAACCGCCGACAGGATAAAAAAAGATTATTTCAATTACCCCGTAAAAGTCGAGGTGTACTGCAAAAACAGGGAACTCGCCGTGAAAACCGCCGGGCAGGTAGCGAAAGAACTCTCAAAAATGCTGCTGCGCGGGGAAGACGAAATAAAATACGAGGGGAAACTGTCAGCAAAATCCGTTGAAAGAGTGGAAGTAAAGGTGGACAACAGGTGACAGCCATGAACAAATTATTCAGGAAACAATTCATCGTGGACCAGGAACTGCAGTTCAAGTTTATCCTCGCCATAACGCTTATCGCGATGGCCGAGGGGATCTTTATCGGCTGGGGAGTCCTGCACCTGTTTTCGGTGGCAGCCAGCCCGGAAAAACCGCATATAGCCCTTGAATTTTTCAAGACGCTCGGTTTCCTGCTAGTTACGCTGGTCGCGGGGAATTTCCTGCTTGGCATGCACCTGTCGCACAAGGTGGCAGGGCCCCTTTTCAGGGTGCGCAAGGCAATGGACGCCCTGCGGAAAGGCGAACTGCCCAGCGTTGAACTGCGCCAGGGCGACCTGCTGAACAATTTTGTGAAGGAATTCAACGAAACAACGGATGTTTTAAAAAAACTCCTGTCCCGCGACAGGAAAATAGTTGAAGATTCCCTGAACCAGCTGGACTTATGCGATGATATCGCGCGGGAAAGCGCAAAGAGCGGCAGTTTGAACGGCGATTGCGAGACACTCCGGAAAAAATTCATCCTTTTAAGGACTTTCCTTGTAGCCATTAATTCGCATTACAGGCAGAAAGAGGAGGGCGAAGGTTATGGACAACAAAACGATCCTGATAGTTGACGACGACCGGGAAATAACCGAACTGCTTTCCATGTTCATGAAAAACCAGGGCTACAGTGCCGAGGTGAAATTTGACGCGAAATCCACGAAGGAGTGGCTGGCCAAAAACCACCCGGACCTGATACTGCTGGACATAATGCTCCCGGATACTACGGGAATAGAATTCTGCCGCTGGCTGAATTCACAGGAAAGCGTGAAAAAGGTGCCTGTGATCCATATAACCGGTTTTTTGACCGACGACGTAGCCAGGAAGGATTCGATTGTTTCCGGCGCAAAAAACCTGATCTACAAGCCGATCGATTTCGACGCCCTGAAAAAAATAACGGAGATGCTTTTGAAAAACGGCACATAACCCACCTACAGCCCCTGTCCTTTATTGTGTTTCAGCTTAAAGGCCTGCTCTCCGCGAGCAGGCCTTTCTGCATAAAAATACCTATTGAAATTAATTGGTTTTCATGGTATATATATAGCATGAAACCAAAGATCCTCATTATTGAAGACAACCAGGAAACAAAGGAACTGCTGAAATTCACGGCGGACCTCGCGGACTGCGAAGCGGTCACGGCCGATGACGGCGTTGAAGGGCTGGAAAAGGTCAAAACTGAAAAACCTGACCTGATAATCCTCGACCTGAGAATGCCCAGGATGAACGGCGACCAGGTGCTCGCGCAGCTGTTAAAAGACGAAGCGACAAAAAACATCCCCGTGCTTGTTTCCTCGGGGGAACCTGCCGGCGCGGACATCGACAAGATCGGCAAAATGGCCAATGTAAGGGGTTTTCTGTCAAAGCCGTACGATACCGATGTGGTGCTCGGTATTATAAAGGAAATATTGCCGCGGGGCTAAAGAACCGGGAAATTATGAGCGAATCCAGGACAGCAAGTTATATCTGCGACGGCCACATTGAGCTGGAAATATCGCCGTCAGAAACTACCGGCGGGATAATCCAGAAAATAAGCCTGGCCGGCCTGACCTTTTTCCTTTTCGGTGTGATCGAGAACAGGAGCCACGCCTGCACCCTTACCGTTATAGACAAGCGCTTCAGTAATGTCAAAGGCGACATTAAACTGATCCACAGCACGGACGGGAAATATTATTATATGATGGAATTCACCCGCCTGGGGTTCTTTGACAGCATCAGGTTAAGAAGAATAATAGGATATTTGCGGAAAAGGCAGAACGATTTTATTGTCATGCCTGACAAGGTCAGGTCGGTCCTGGAAAAAAGGAAAAGCAGGCGTTTTCCCATCAACGCCCCAATAGCGGTCAGGAATAATATAGGAAAGGTTTGGTACGGTGACCTCAAAAACATCGGTTCAGGGGGCGTTGGCATCATCCTTGCGGAGAAAATTGAACTCGGCAGCATTTACCAGCTGGAATTTTCCATCAATGACGTAACCCTGAAAAGCATGAGGGGCAAGATCGGATGGTGGATGCAGAGGAACAAGGAATTTTTTTACGGGATACACTTCACCAGGACCAGTACTTTCAGTATGTTCAGGTTTCACCGCCTTTTGAAGCAATACCTGGACAAGATCCCCGCCGCGATATAAAACAACAGAGCCAGATTCAACAAAAAGACAGCCTTTCAGCTGTCTTTTTCTTTTAAACGGAGAGAGTGGGGTCACTATTGCGACGAACAGGAGCAATGAGCCAGTGACGGGAAGCGCAGTGGAACGAGCATTCCCCGGGAATCCCTACTTTAAAAACGTTTAAAAAAAACACACGCATTTCTGCGTGTGTTTTTTAAACGGAGAGAGTGGGATTTGAACCCACGGTGCCCTTGCAGGCACATACACTCTCCAGGCGTACGGTTTAAACCACTCACCCATCTCTCCAGAATTTATCGGTAATGTGTGTCCTGGGCGCTCACTGTCTCGCGCCCGTTGCAGGCTTGGTCATACTTATCCGTATGACCTGCAACCCATCTCTCCAGTTCTGTGCGAAAAATTATACAAATTTTAAGAAAGATTAACAAATACTTCTCCAAAAGCGGTTTGACGGTCTAGTCATAAAAAGGTAAAATATAGTAGAAAGTTCAGGGGGTAATTTAATGAATTCCATTTTCGCTGAAATAGACAAACTACAACAGGAAATAAATAAACACAGGCCTTTAGACAAGCATTTAATAGCTCAGATAAAAGAGTACTTCCGCATCGGATTAACTTACACAAGTAATGCCCTTGAAGGAAATTCCCTCACAGAATCTGAAACAAAAGTGGTGATTGAGGATGGTATAACAATAGGCGGCAAACCTATGAAAGACCACTATGAAGCTATAGGGCATAGTGAAGCCTATGACTTCATGTACAATCTTTCCAAAGCGAAAGCAGTAACTGAAAAAGACATAACTAAATTACACCATCTTTTTTATTACCGTATAGATGAAGCCAATGCAGGAGTGTACCGGAAAGTGAAAGCTTATATAACCGGTTCAAAGTACCCACTGCCTTTACCTGAAGAATTGCCCAAACTGATGAAAGCTTTCCCGGCAAAACTAAGCAAGATACGAAAACAGAAGCATCCTGTAGAATTTGCGGCTTTAGCACATAAAGAACTGGTTTTTATACATCCTTTTGTTGATGGCAACGGCAGAGTATCAAGGCTTCTGATGAATACCATTCTAATGCAGGAAGGCTATGTTGTAACAATCATTCCGCCAGTTGTAAGGCAAGACTATATTTCATCATTAGAAAAAGCCAGGGGCAGCAATGATAAACAATTTATCGAGCTTATTGCTCAGATGGTAAAAGAAACACAAAGGGATTATTTAAGGCTTTTTAAATAGAATAACCAGCTGGTATATTTCATGCTATCATACTAACCAATAAAGGTGAGTATCATGACATTAACTATACCACAGAACGGTAAAAGACATCATTTCATATCGAAGTAGATAGGACAGCTAAGGTTAACCCGTCCCCCTTCGGGCAAGCCCATCATGGTAAACCTGCACACCTGCCGCAAATATTAAAAACCATTATAATTGCTAAAGTTGACAGGAGTGATAAATAAACCTATAATTAATAAAAATAGTTTTCGGGGTGGTGCCTAAAAGGCATCTGAGATTATACCCGTAGAACCTGATCTGGGTAATGCCAGCGGAGGGATAATTGGGAAACCTTTTATGTCTTTGCAGCATAAGAGGTTATTTTTTTGTCCGATATTTCAGGTTCTCCCTGCAAACATAAAAAGGAGGCTGTATGAAACTGGATGATGTAACAATTTCAAAGATGATAGTTGAAGGGTTTACCAAGGATTTCCTCGATTATATGGAATGCGATGTTGCTATCGTAGGCGGGGGACCCGCTGGAATGACAGCAGGTTACTACCTTGCAAAGAAGGGCAAAAAGGTCGTTCTCTTTGAAAGAAAACTTTCAATCGGAGGAGGCATGTGGGGAGGAGGAATGATGTTCAACAAGTGTGTCTTCCAGGATGCTGCAAAAGGCATACTTGACGAATTCAGTATCAGAACGACAAAATCTTCAGATGGTTACTACGTTACCGACTCTATCGAAACGGTAAGCACTATTTGTTCTAAAGCAGTGCAAAAAGGATTGAAGATATTTAACCTGATATCTGTGGAAGATGTCATGATCCGGAAGGAAAATATTACCGGACTGGTATTGAACTGGACCTCTGTTATGTTAGCAGGACTCCATGTTGACCCGCTGACGATTCGGTCTAAATGTGTGATTGATGCTACCGGCCATGCTGCTGAGGTGGCTAAGATTGTTGTCCGCAAAATTGGTAAAAAACTAAACACTACCACAGGTGATATTCTTGGAGAGAAACCAATGTGGGCGGATATCGGAGAAAAGAGTATTCTTAAAAACACAAAAAAATGCTATCCAGGCCTTTATGTTTGCGGTATGGCATCAAATGCTGTATTTGGTGCCCCAAGAATGGGACCTATATTTGGAGGCATGCTCATTTCCGGAAAGAAAGTTTCTGAAATGATTTCTTAGAAATAATGTAAAGTGATTATAGATTCTAAAACAGGGTAGATAATCATATCTGCCTA
>MGVM01000129.1:1366-6550 GCA_001800495.1 Elusimicrobia bacterium RIFOXYB2_FULL_48_7 | reverse complement strand
ATTACGGCGAAAACCGGGCTGGTTATCATCCTTGCGGCGCTAGCAGGAGCGATTTCCTGGAACTTGTGGTGCACTTACTCGGGGTTTCCTGTTTCTGCGTCGCATTCGCTCATAGGCGGCCTGCTGGGCAGCGTTATATTCGGCAGGGGCATAGGTTTTATACATTGGAATAACGTGCTGGTAATATTGCTTGTGATGTTCCTGACCCCGCTGATTGGTTTTATTTTTGGATATCTGTTCACAAAAATAACTTACGTGGCCGCCAGGGACACTACGCCCGGGATTAACGGGTTGTTCATGTTCCTGCAGGTAGCGGTTTCGATGCTGCTCGCGGTTTCTCACGGCTCCAACGATACCCAGAAGTCAATGGGCATAATCGCCCTGATGCTGGCAGCGTCCGGGGGAGTATCAGCCGGAATACCGCCCCAGTGGGCTGTAATCCTCTGCGCCTCCTTCATGGCGCTGGGCATACTTGCCGGGGGGGAAAGCGTGATTAAAACGGTGGGTATCGGCATTTACCGCATAAAACAGATCCACGGGTTTTCCGCTCAGCTTTCAGCCGGCGGCGTGATGCTCGCTTCCACGCTGATGGGTTTCCCGGTTTCTTCCACGCATATAGTTTCGACTTCCATAATGGGTTCCGGAAGTGCGGACAGGATAAAAGCGGTAAAATGGGAAAAGATATCTGAAATAATGATTGTGTGGCTTGTGACCATGCCGGTAGCGGCGGCGGTTTCAGGAGTAGCATATTTCGTGCTAAGCAGGGTATTAAGGGGGTAGGGATGTTTAAGGGATTCTTTTGGTATAAAAAAAGGTTTGATTTTATTTCAATGCTGGTCACGCAGTCCAAGAAAGTTCAGGACGGCATGGTTTTGCTGAATGCTTTCCTGCTGGACCCTTCAAAAGAAAATGGGCAGAAGGTTTACCAGGTGGAGGAGGAGGCGGACGAGCTCAGGAGGATACTGATTGACGAACTGAACCGTTCCTTTGTGACGCCGATTGACAGGGAAGACATATTTTCTCTGTCCAGGGCGATTGATGACATGCTGGACTATACTAAGTCCACGGTTGAGGAAATGATGCTTTTTGAGATAAAGCCGAATAATTTCATGAAAGAAATAGCACTGTTCATGGAAGAGGCAAGCAAGGAAATCAGCAAGGCGATCATTTCCATGAAGAATTACCCGGCGGTTTGCACCGAGCACATCATCCGCGCGAAGAAACTTGAAAACAAGGTGGAACACAAATACAGGGAAGCGCTGGTGGAACTCTTTAAAACCAATGACGTGATTTTGATACTGAAAACGAGGGAAATTTACAGGCACCTTTCAAACGCGGCTGACCGGGGGGACGAGGCGGCGAACATTATAGGCGACATACTGGTGAAAAACAATTAGAATGCATTCATCAGAATGCATGCAAATTAGCGTATTTGACAAGCAGTTTCTTCATGTCCCCGTTTTCAAATATAACGGTTACTTTCAAATCATCTTCATCACCGCTTATAGTGACTATCCTTCCGTTCCCGAATTCCGGGTGTTTTACTCTCTGGCCCCTGCGGTAAAATTTATTGCGGTTCTGGCCTTTTTCATCTTGTCGGAATGCTTGCTGTACTTGTGCTGGTTTATTCATTATCGCCGGCTCCGTTGATAGGTGCGCTTCATGTATGAACCTTGAAGGCGCGTTAAACCTTAGTTGCCCGTATAATCTGCGGGATTCAGCGTGGGTCAGGAAAAGGCTGTTTTTGGCCCGGGTCATGCCCACGTAACACAGGCGCCTTTCTTCGTCAAGATCGTCTTCCATTATTGATGAAGCTATGGGGAACAGGCCTTCTTCAAGGCCTGTCACGAATACCGTGTCGAATTCCAGCCCCTTGGCCAGGTGAAGCGTCATTATAGTTACTTTACTTATATCCTGGCGGGCCTCTAGGGTGTCCAGGTCCGACATCAGCGCGACATTGGCCAGGAAATCCTCTATTTTGCCTCCGTTGTTCTGTTCGTTGTATTCCTGCACCGCTGATATAAATTCCATCAGGTTGTTTATTCTTTCCTTTGAATACACGGAATCCTCAAGTTCAAGTTCTGCCAGGTAGCCGCTTTCCTTTAAAACCGCCTGCACAAGTTCCGGCCCGGTGAGTTCGGCAAGCTGGACCGTAAACCTTTTGATAAGCGCGACGAATTCAGCCGCGGATTTTTTTGAACGCGGCATTATGTCGAATTCTTCCAGGCGCGCCAGGGCTTCCCATAGAGAAATGCTGTCCTTCGCGGCCAGCTCCTCAAATGTCTTGATCGTTGTGTCCCCGATACTCCTGTGGGGCACGTTTATTATTCTTTTCAAACTTAGGTTGTCGTTGGGGTTGATTATCACCCTCAGGTACGAGATTATGTCCTTTATTTCCTTTCTGTCGTAGAACTTGAGGGTTCCTACGATGTTGTAAGGGATAGCTTCCTGCCTGAAAGCGTCTTCAAAAACACGGCTCTGCGCGTTAGTCCTGTAGAAAACAGAGAAACCGTCGTAGGGCTTGTTTTCGGAGGAGTGCTGTCTTTTGATTTCCCTAGCTATAAATTTTGCTTCCTCCAGCTCATCGCTGAAGCTCAGCAGTCGCACGTTTTCCTCGGTGGATTTGTGTGTCCACAGGCGTTTTTCCTTGCGGCTTGAATTGTTTTTTATTACGTTCCAGGAGCAGTCCAGTATGGCTTTGGTCGAGCGGTAATTCTGCTCGAGTTTTATTATTTTGACTTCGGGGTAATCCTTTTCAAAATCAAGGATGTTGCGGACATTGGCGCCGCGCCAGGAATATATGGCCTGGTCGTCGTCGCCCACCACGCAGAGGTTATGGTGTTTACCGGCAAGGGTTTTTACCAGCATGTACTGGGCCCTGTTGGTATCCTGGTATTCATCCACAAGCACGTAATGGAACCTGGCCTGGTATTTTTCGCGGATGGCCGGGTAATTCATGAAGGTTTCCATCAGTTTCAGCAGGAGATCGCCGAAATCAAGCGCGTTGCAGCTGTTGAGTTTATTCTGATAGAGCTGGTATACGCTGGAAATCATGTACCTCATCTTGTCGTTGTCGGTGATGGTGTAAATGCTGTAGGAAACGGAATCGATCAGGTCGTCCTTGGCGCGGGAAATGGCGTCCTGTATGGAGCCGATCTTGAATTTCTTTTCGTCAATGCTGAGTTCTTTTATGCACTGTTTTATTATGTTTTTCTGGTCCGCGTCATCGTAAATCACGTAATTTGGGTTAAGGTTTATATGCCTGGCTTCCATCCGCAGGACTTTCGCGGCGAATGAATGGAACGTGGAAAGCCAAACTCCCGCTGCTTTTTCGCCGGAAAGCGTTGCCACCCGTTTCTTGATTTCCCCGGCAGCTTTGTTGGTGAATGTGATGGCAAGGATATTATAGGGCTCCACGCCCTTGTTTAGAAGGTTGGCTATGCGGTAGGTTATGACGCGGGTTTTTCCCGTGCCGGCGCCTGCCAATACAAGCAATGGCCCTTCGGTATGCAGGACTGCCTCTTTTTGCGGCGGATTAAGATCGTTGAGTAATTCGTCCATTTATTTATGTGTAAGTTTTACTAAGGTTTCCAGGTGCGGCGTATGGGGGAACATATCAAACGGCTGAACTTTTACTATGTTATAAAATTGGAGGAAGCTTTGCAAATCCACCGCCAGCGAGCCGGGGTTGCAAGACACGTAAATTATTGATGCCGGGTTCAGGTCGATGATCGCCTGCACGGTTTTTTTCGGCAGGCCGGCCCTGGGGGGGTCGATGATAACAGTGGAAAGCTTGACCTTGAACTTGGATGTCTCGAATTTCTTCACGTAATTTTCCACCCGCTCGCAGATGAACTCGCAGTTGGTTATTTTGTTGAGCGCGGCGTTGGCCTTGGCATTTTCCACGGCGCCGGGGTTGAGTTCTATGCCGATTATTTTTTCAAACACATCCGCGGCATAAAGCGCTATCCCGCCGGAGCCGCAGAAGAGGTCGAAAGCCGTAGTCCCTTTTTCGCTCAGGGCGGCTTCTTTGAGGGTTTCATAGAGCTTCGCGCAAATGCTGCTGTTTGTCTGGAAAAACGTGTAGGGGTGTATTTTATAGGAGACGCCGCCGACTTTTTCCTCTATGAAATCATTGCCGTGCAGGAGAGTGTTTTTACCCGCGAGGGCGACGTCGGACTTGCTATCGTTAAGCCCCACGGTCATACAGGCCAGCGGCACACCCGCCCGGAGGAATTGTTCGGACAGCTGGCGGGCTGTTTTCTTGAATCCGTAATCAAACATATAGGGCGTGACATTCACTATCAGGTTTGCCATCAATTGTTTGGTGCTTTTGGATTCGCGCAGCACCAGGTACCTGAGAGTCCCGGAGGCCTGTTTTTCATTATAAACGTTTAACTTGTTTTCACGCGCCCACCTGCGCGCCGTTTCAAGCACAGTGCCTGTTTGCGGAGAAAACACCGGGCACTCTTCAATGTCAATAACCTGGTCAAACTTGTGTTTTTTGTGAAGCCCCAGGACAAGTTTTCCGTGGTCATCGCTGAAAACAAATTCCATCTTGTTCCTGTAATAGTCCTGGGCAGGACAAGGGATGATCTGTGAAACAGGAACATCTTTGGCCAAGGCCTCAAAAATGGACTCCAGGCGTTTTTGTTTGTTGTCCAGCTGCTGCGGGTAAGGGATATTGCGGAAGGAACAGCCTCCGCAGGCGCCGAAATGGCGGCAGTTTTGGAAAGTCATTCTCTCATTTTTTTCAGGTAAACAATGGCTTTTTCATTGCCCGGGTCGAGTTTAAGCACGTAGTCAAAGTGCTCCGCGGCTTCCTTGAGTTTTCCATCCAGGTAAAGCAGTATCCCCAGGTTAAGGTGGGCATCCAGCTGGTTGGGCAGAACCTGGATTGACCTTTTATAGCATTCAATCGAGCCCTGCCTGTTGTTAAGGTAAAAAAGCACGTTGCCGAGATTGTTGTAAACTCCGGGCAGGTTCGGGTTTATCTGGAGCGCTTTCCGGTAGCATTCAACGGCCTTGGGAAAGTTTTTTTCCTTGGAATAGATCCAGGCGAGTTTTTCATATATTTTTGTTTCGTTGGGGTATTTTTTCTGCATTTCCAGCAGTTCATCCAGGTTTTTTATGGGCTCAAGGATTCTTTCATCGAAGAAATCCGGCTGCTGCGAAAGAGTCCTC
>MGVM01000129.1:0-1359 GCA_001800495.1 Elusimicrobia bacterium RIFOXYB2_FULL_48_7 | reverse complement strand
GATAAGGGCTCAGCATCTGCGGAAGCACACCTGTCCCGTCCGGAAGAGGGGTAAATGAAAGTTTTCTGGAAGAGAAATCCGCATGGACAAGCGAGAAAAGGTGCAATGCCGGTTTTTTATCAAGCCCTATTATGCCTGAAACCAGGAGCACCAGCAGAACCAGTCCGGTTTTCATGTTTTTTGTCAGTTTAAGCCGGGTTGAATAAACAAGCGGTTCGTAGGAATTTATCAGCCCTATCGCGAGGAAAAGGTAAAAAGCGGATATGATAAAACGCATGTCCACCGAGCCGACATTCTGGATCAATATTCCTGTCGCCCCGCATAACAGCCCGGCGATTATGAATGATTGCCCCGATTTCCTGTTCAGGTTGAATAACCGGATGGCTGACCTATAGAAATACACAATTATGCAGATGAATATTCCCAGGCCGGCTAGGCCTGTCTCAGCCAGGAGCTGGACATATTCGTTGTGCGCGTCATTGATAATGCGCTGGTTTTGCGGCCAGATGGCCAGCAGTTCCGGCGAGGCAAACTTGGGAAATTCAATATGGAAGGTACCGGGGCCTGTACCGAACAGGGGGTAATGAAGCCACATGGAAAGGGTGTCGCGCCAGATCAGCAGGTGCGCCTGCTGCCTCATCCAGGTTTCCCTGGTAAAAAAGACAAATAATGCGGATGCGGCGACAGAAAGCAGGATAAACGCTATCTTTATTTTCTTCTGCCTGGTTATAAGGATGATGAATAACAGGATGGAAATAAAAAAACCGATCCAGGCGGCGCGGGTTTGCGTGTAGTAAAGCGTTAAAAGCCCAGCCAGAAAAACTGCGGTTAAAAGGAGTTTCAGGAAATTACGGGATTTTTTAAAACTGTTCAGGTAGAAAACAATCCCCAGGACCAGCGGGAGAAAGAAAACAAGGTGCACCGCGAAGAAAATCGGGTTGCCGAACGTTGACGCAACCCTTGACATCTGGGGCACGCCGATAACAAAACCGAAAAGCTGGAGGTTGCCAAAGTGCTGCATCAGCCCGTAAAACATAGACAGGCCGGAACCGGCAAGCAGCCCGCACAATACAATGTTCCTTAAAAGTTTTCTTTTATTGAAAATATTTACTGAAAGGAAAAATATAAGCGAGCACAAAAACATTCTTTTGAGTTCATCTACAGCTACTGACTTGTTAGGGCTGAACAGAAAAATAACGGACACATATAAAACGTAAATAATAACGGGTATATTCAGCGGCGTCCTGAAAAGTTGAAGTTTATCAGAGAGGATGGTTTTTATCAGCCAGGATACCGCCAGGCAGAAAACACCGAGTTCAATAACAAGCAGTTTGGGCCTGGATACCTGGACATCGGGAA
>MGVM01000128.1:1041-6582 GCA_001800495.1 Elusimicrobia bacterium RIFOXYB2_FULL_48_7 | reverse complement strand
TTTTAGGGTATGCGCTACTCTGAATATGTCATTTAAAACCTCTTTATTGGAGGGCCTTTTTTCGAGCTCTACAAGAGCAGCGTTAAGGGCTACCAAATGCTCTTTCGATTCCGAAACGAATATCTCTTTAAATTGGGACAGGTCCATCTCATCCATTGTTCTTATTCCCTTATGCCGCTTGCTCTATTTCCAAACGAACTCGCAGCGAATCTTAAGCCCTTTATCATCCTTTTGCGATTCACTCGATAATGAAACCAAATCCATCTTCAGAAGCTTACCAAAATGAATGATCCAGCCTTTTAATATCTTCGCTGATATCCTGATATTATCTTCAGTGTACCCCAAACTTCTAAAATAGTAAGTTACGGTCTTTGAGGTTTGATTGATAACCAAATTCTCGTGTACAATCCCTGGAAACACTATTTTGTATAAACCCTGCAGAAAATTCGAGAAATCCGAAAGCGTTGCTAGGGAAAGCGCGGTTTTGTACGCCTCTATGCATTCGCGAGCGTTCTCTTCGCCTATCTCTTCAATTATCTGCGGGCATTGTGCGCTTATTATTTTTTCTACACTTTTATTCACATCGTAATAAACATCACTTGAATAGTAATTATATTGCCTTAAGCCCCCTGCAACAAGTCCTTTATTCTCTTCAGAAAGCAATGCAGCAACTCTGTCGTAAATTTCATGTGAAAATTTATTCCTGATGTATTGCAGAGTACTTTTTACTATTATTCCTTTTACCATAAATTGTTTTTGATTTTGTGCGGGTTGTTTATTTGCAAGGAAGCTTTCTACTGCTTCGGCTATTTTGTATGAGGGGCAAAGGAGGTCATAAAATCCGGATTTCGCGACATTTGACGGCATGCCGGAGTAAACGGCTGCGGTCGTTTCGTCTTCAACAATAACTTTTCCACCAAAACGCCTTACTGCCTCAGCCCCTTTTACACCGTCATCACCAAGGCCCGAAAGCACTACAAGCACCATTGATGACTTAAATGTTTCAGCGCAGGACAATATTACATGATTAATATCCGGCTGAAGCCTCGTTTTAAAATCAACCACATCAGCTACGCAGCCCTTTTTTGTCCTGTGTACCTCGATAGTTGAGGTGGTCGGGGAGAAAAGCACTCTTTTGGAATATAAGATATCGCCTTTTTCTGCTATTTTTACCGGAAGAGACGTCATTGTCTGAATATGCTCCACAAATGAATTCATAAATTGGGCAGGCATATGCTGGGCAACCACTACCGAACCGAAGAAATTATTTGAGAACCTTGGTAACACTTCGTATAAAGAAGTCGGACCACCTGCTGAAGTCGCAATAACAACAACTTGGCGAGCAGTCATGCTAGACACCGTTTTTTCTTTTACATTTACTGCCTTGTATTCAAGAAGCCTCATCCTGCTTACTTTCGAAGCGGCTTTTATGGTTTCAATGAACTCCCTTTGTATAGCTGCTATGTTTTGAGGGTTATCTGGTTTACAGAGAACATCAACTACACCAAGCGCAAAAGCTTCTTTTGTAACTTCCGCGGTCCTTGTAGCAATGGAACTTACTATTACTACAGGCGTGGGCCGCTGCTTCATTATCTCTTCGAGCGCCCAAAGGCCGTCCACTCCGGGCATAATAAGATCCATGGTCACAACATCCGGTTTAAGCGACAGGACTTTGTCCATGGCTTCCCTTCCGTCACCGGCTTCACCCACAACTTCTATCTCAGGGTCTGCGGTTATCATGTGCTTTAACGCCTTGCGCATGAAAGTAGAATCGTCAACAATAAGCAGTTTCACCATATTATCTATCCTTAATTAAGAAAACATTTTTTCTATCGTTTTGATCAGCTCTTCTGTTTTTACCGGTTTAATTACGAACGATTTAGCACCGAGCGCGATCGCTTCCTCAACTATTTTTTCCTGACCCATAGCTGAAACCATTACGATCTTTGCGGTAGGGCTATGCGCTATTATTTTCTTAACCGCTTCAAGTCCGGACTCAACGGGCATGATTATATCCATCGTGACGAGATCGGGCTTCAACACAAGGAATTTTTCGACCGCCTCCGCGGCCGTGCCCGCTTCACCCACAACCTCGTGAGTTCCGTTAAAACTTTTTTCAATGAGATTCTTAAGCGTCAGCCGCATAAATTTTGAATCATCTACAATAAGGATCTTTGCCATTTAAACTCTCCTATTTTTGAATTTATTAATCTTATATATTTTTAACGTACCCTATCCACCAGTTCTTTCGCCTATCGATATCAACCTTTATCTGGGATTTCCTTCTTTCTTTCCGGTATATCCTTTCTTCGACATTATAAAGATAAAAACGTTCCTGCATCTTTGCAGTAAAAAGAACTTCTGATTTTCCAAGAATCAGCCACCCGTGATCTGCCAAAGTTTCATAAAACACGTTCATTAATTTTTCTTTTGCTGCTGGCGTGAAATATATTATGACATTGCGACAGAAAATCACATCAACATTTTTTACCGGGGGCGGATCGATCAGAAAATTGTTCTTTTGAAACTTGACCAGGTTATGAATTGATGGGTCCAGCTCATATTTTTTACTACTGCCTACCGTGACCGCCTTGAAATACTTATGCAAATATTCCTGTGGCATGCTTCTGAAAGCATTAATATCGTACGCCGCCTTGTCTGATTTTACGAAAGATTGCTCATCAATATCTGTGCCGATTATGAGTGGCAGCAAGTCTTTGCGGTCATTCAAAAGCTCTTTTATCAAAATCGCTATCGAGAACGGTTCTTCGCCCGAAGAACAGCCGCACGACCATATCTGAAACATTTTCTCAAATTTTTTCTTTTTTTCTTCTGCTATTTTAGGGAACACATCTTTTCTTAAAACTTCCCAGAGCCTGATATCCCTGAAAAATTGCGTTACATTAATGGTCAACGCGTCGTACAGGCACCTCTGTTCTTTTATACTTGCGGCAAGTAACTTAGCATAAGCTCCGTAATCATCGGAATGAAGGTTGTTTGACATGATTCTTGCATTTATGCGTCTCTGTATATATGACTCATTGTACGAACGGCAGTCAAGCCTGAAATTCTTGTATACAATATCAAAAATATCCTTCATACCGCTATTGATAACCATGCAGTTTTTAGTGAGGAGAAACTCTCCATGCGAAATTCAGAATTACGGATTTATCGCACAGTAACGGGAGCATTGAATTCTACAATATATATATTCTCGCCAACTCGTTAATATGCGCCCAATAATTGTAACCGCAAATATGATTAATCTCAAGGCTTTTATAGCTGGAATTTATTGACTTCTGTTCTCAGTTTGTTTACTTGTTCTACCAATGACTTAGAATTCGAAGCTATCTCGGTCACAGCAGAGGTCTGTTCCTGGGCTCCGGCGGTTATTTCCTCCGCAGAGGCCGCAGTTTCCTGCGAGATCGCGGCAATCTGTTCAACCTGTTGATTCATCGCTTTAATTGCTTCAACTATGTCGGAATAACCTATTTGCATTTTGTTTGTAAGATCAAAAACGACCTTTGCTTCTTCAAGAGAGTTTTGGGAAGAAGAAACGACACCCACAAGGTCGGACTGAATATCTTTTATAATCTTCGATATTTTTTCGGCTGAATTTCCGGAAGATTCTGCAAGCTTTCTTACCTCATCAGCGACTACGGCGAAACCTCTTCCGGCCTCACCAGCACGCGCCGCCTCTATCGCGGCATTAAGAGCCAATAGATTTGTCTGGTCGGCGATCTTTGTTATAAGACCGACTATCTCGGAAATTTCTTGCGAGCGTTGTTCAAGTTTATTGATCGACATACTGGTATTTTCAATTGTGGACTGAACTGAACCGAATTTATCTATAACCTTATTTATATTATCGCTTCCCGTGCTTACCGCACTGTTCGCATTACGCATTAGTACCGAGATTTCCTGCGTACTTTTTGCGACTTGGTTTGTGGCCGATGCTATCTGCTGTATTGAATTTTGGACCTGGTCCATTGTCTGATTTACCTGTTTTGTGGTTTCAGCCATGGAACTGGCGGAATTGTGCGTGGCATTGGCAAGTGTCGCGACAACTCCGATAAGATTTTTTAGATTTGTTACCATTTTGTTGAAAGCTTTTGCCAATACATCTTTATCAGAATGAATCTTGACATTTGATGTGAGGTCATTATTCGATATTTTCTCGGCCACTTTAGCAAGCTCTTTAAGATTAAACGTCATCTGGTTGAATGCTTCACCGAGTTCACCGATTATTTTTTCTTCAAGTACAGGGTTATTGAGGTCGTCTGTAGAGATCCTTCTTGCCTGAATGGTCAGTTTCCTGAGTTCTTCCTGCATTTTATCAAAAGCTATGCCAAGGTCACCTTTTGAATGCTCCGAAGATTCCGCTATCGCGCTGACAAGGCTGAAGCCCTTTTCCAGCTTTTCTTCAACAATATCCGCACCAATCATTCCGCCAGCTATCAGTTCCGCCCTTTTAACAAGGTCCCCTAAGCTCACGAGCATCTTATTGAAAATTTCAGCAAGCCGGCCTATTTCGTCTTGAGAAGTGATCTCAATTTGTTTTTGGGCCAGACTTCCATCAGCTATCTTTTGAGCGATACCAATTACCATTGTAAGCGGTTTTACGATTCCCCTTTCTATCATAAAATAATAAACCACGCTTCCGCCCACAAGAACCAGCACGCCTATGATGATAATGATTAACGCGACATTTCTTACCATTTCATCAATATATTTTGTCGTGTACCCGATCCTAAGCGTACCCATTCTCTGGCTGGCCGCAAATACAGGGATCGTGGCTTCAAATATGTTCTTTATTCCCGTGTTTTTACTAATTACAAATTCTTTTGATGCTATCGCGTTTTTTTCGAAATCGGTCTGGTTAAGATATTTATCTTTGTTCTCGTCTTTGGAAGAAGCTATGCATTTACCATCGTTAGCCAGCAATATCACATATTCAACATTTTTGTCTGAATCCTTAACACCCATAAGGATCTTAGTTATCCTGTCAGTCTCTCCGGCCATCATGGGGTCGGCATAGGCTATTGACATCATTGGGTCGCCGCAGGCAACAGATAGGTTCGTCGTAACGATCTTGGCGTTATCCTGCTGCAGGGTATTTAGAACATCTTTTACCTTATTAACCGTCAAAAGAACAATCAACAGCATTGCTATGAACATGATTGCGAGAAAATATCCAATGATTCGCTGCTTAATGCTCGAACTATTGGAAAAATTTAAAAACATAGTCCTACCTCCATTTCTGAATTATATTATTTAACTACATCTGCCGCATCTTTTACTACACTCGGTGACAAGGTAATCCCAATTTTTTCGGCTGTTGCAAGATTTAACGAATACTTGTATTTTCTCGGGCGCATCGGCTTTATTGTACCGGCTTTTTCCCCTGCAAGTATCTTTGATGATATCTCTCCCGCTTGAACACCAATGTCTTTGTAATCGCAGTCGAATGAAACCAGGGCGCCTGCCTTAGTAAAAAATGACGAAAGACCTACTACGGGTATTTTATTCTTTATTGCTTCC
>MGVM01000128.1:666-991 GCA_001800495.1 Elusimicrobia bacterium RIFOXYB2_FULL_48_7 | reverse complement strand
CACAAGAAAGCAATCCGAACCCTCAAACACAGAATTAAGCGCCGCGCTAAATTCTGCGTCGGAATTAACAGATGCTCCTTTTGCGACGAGACCCTGCTTAACACACTCCGCTACTATTTCCCGATAAGAAGCCTCGCTTTTTGGCGAGTATAGTAAACCTATGGTTTTTGCATTCGGCATTACCTTCTTTATTGCTGCTATCTTCATGTCGGTTGGTAGTTCTACCGACACACCGGTGGTATTCTGATCTAGCAAGCCGATGGTATTGAACACCATTGAAAACACTACAGGAACCCCGCTTGTGAACTGTTTTGCTGACTTTAAG
>MGVM01000128.1:0-533 GCA_001800495.1 Elusimicrobia bacterium RIFOXYB2_FULL_48_7 | reverse complement strand
TAAAACCATCAGCGACTTCCTTATAAAAATCTAAATTGGTCGAAAGCACTACAGAAATCATGGGCTCTTTTGAAAAACACTGGCTGTTCAATCCAAGGAAGAACAATACAACAACTATAAACCTGAACTTCTTCATTTTTTGTTTCTCCGATTTTTTTTTATACAAAAATGCCCGTCTTTGTTAACAAAAACACTATTTAACTGTTTCAAAAGCGTCTTTTACCACGCTCTGCAATAAAGTAATCCCTATTTTATCGGCTGTTGCAAGATTTAACGAATACCTGTATTTTCTCGGGCGCACCGGCTTTATCGTACCGGCTTTTTCCCCGGCAAGTATCTTTGTCGATATCTCTCCTGCCTGAACACCAATGTCTTTATAATCGCAGTCGAACGAAACCAAGGCGCCTGCCTTAGTGAAAAACGACGAAAGGCCTATCACTGGCACCTTTTTCTTCATCGTCTCAAGAAGAAGGAATTTTATCGTCTGGCTGAAATATATCTTTGTATCCATCACAACGAGAAAACAATCGGAG
>MGVM01000127.1:5267-6523 GCA_001800495.1 Elusimicrobia bacterium RIFOXYB2_FULL_48_7 | reverse complement strand
CCTCTGCCATATCAGCTTGTACACCTTGTACTGGTCTGGATTCAGGTACTTGCTTATGGAGTCGGGGTCACGGTATATCCCGGTCGGTCTTATGGCTTCATGAGCTTCCTGCGCGCCCTTTGATTTTGTCTTGTAAATCCTGGGTTTTTCCGGGAGATATTCTCCGCCGATTTTTTCCCTTACGTATTTTTCAGCTTCTCCCTGCGCCTCTTTCGCCACGTTCAGCGAATCAGTCCTCATGTAGGTTATAAGCCCGGCGCTTCCGTCGGGTAGTTCGATGCCCTCGTAGAGCGTCTGGGCAATGCTCATTACCCTTTGCGAAGAAAACCCCAGCCTGCGCACCGCATCCTGCTGCAGCGTTGAGGTAGTGTAGGGAGGCGCGGGATTGCGGGTGATTTTCTTCTTCGTTATGTCGGTGACCTGGTAGGAGTGTTTTCCCATGTCAGCAACTATAGCGTCGCAATCTTCTTTCGTCTTAATGGAAGAAGTTGTTACCGTGTATTTCTCGGCGAACAACTCGTAGGGAACCTGCTCGTTGTACCTCTTGCCGTCCTTTGACACCAGGTCCGCCGTGAATTCCACCCCTTTTTTGTCGAGTTTCACGCTTATTTTCCAGAATCCCGATGTACTGAAATTCTTTATTTCATTTTCACGCTCTACTACAAGCCTCACCGCCACAGACTGCACCCTGCCGGCTGATAAACCGGAAGCCACCTTCCTCCAAAGCAGAGGAGAAAGCTTGTAACCCACCAGGCGGTCTAGTATCCTGCGAGCCTGTTGGGAATCCACCAGCGCCAAGTCAAGTTCCCTGGGGTGTTTTATGGCATCCGTTATAGCTGACTTGGTGATCTCATGGAAGGTAATCCTCTTGGATTTTTTTTCGTCGAGCTTCAGCGCCTGAAGAAGGTGCCACGCGATGGCTTCGCCCTCGCGGTCGAAATCAGTCGCCAGGAAAATATGCTTGGCTTTCAGGGCGAGGGCGCTCAGCGCGGAAACAATTTTTTTTGCCCGTGTTATAGTTACGTAAGAAGGCTTAAATCCTTTTTCAATATCAACACCGAGGGAATTCCTTGGAAGGTCCCTGATGTGGCCGTAAGAGCTTTTTACTACATACTCCTTCTTGTCCAGCATTTTCGAGATGGTGCGTTCTTTTGTCGGGGATTCAACAATTACCAGGTTCATATTCTCACGTATACCTTTCCGGGGAGCGATTTTAGTTTATTCTTCAATTCCAGTGATATCAGCGCTTCAGAAAG
>MGVM01000127.1:0-5240 GCA_001800495.1 Elusimicrobia bacterium RIFOXYB2_FULL_48_7 | reverse complement strand
CAGGAGCCTGTCAATGTTCACGCCGTCCGGGGAATTTTCGAGCATTTCCACTATTCTTTCCTCTGTCTTGCTGAAAACAGCAAGTTCATCAGTGCTTTTATCCTGCTGCTTTTGTATTTTCAGGGTTTGTTTAAGCCAGTCTCCCAGTGAAGAGATTTCCTCAATCACGTCCTCCGCCTTGTCAACGAGCTTGGCGCCCTGTCTTATAAGCATGTGGGGGGCGTAGGCATTTTTTGAAAAAATGCTCCCCGGCACGGCAAAAACATCCTTCCCCTGTTCTGCCGCGTATTTCGCCGTGATAAGCGCGCCGCTCTTGTCCGAGCCCTCTATTACAACAGTGCCCAGCGAAAGGGCTGCTATAAGCCTGTTTCGCCTTGGAAAATTGAATTTCTCAGGCCGGGAGTTCATGGGGAATTCGCTGACCACCGCGCCCTGCCTGCTGATTTTATCCTCCAGCTTCGCGTTTTCCGGCGGGTAGTGGTAATTCAGACCGTTGCCGAGCACAGCTATAGTCCTGCCGCCGCCATTTACCGCCTGTGTGTGCGCTATGGTGTCAACACCACGGGCAAGGCCGCTGACAACAGCGACATTTAGCTTGACGAATTCCCTGGCAAGTTTCTCAGCGGCCATTTTCCCGTATTCAGTCGGCCTGCGTGTTCCCACAATGGCCACGGAATAAACATCGTCCGCCGTGAATTTTCCCCTGACATACAGGACAACCGGGAAATCCTGCAGGGCCTTAAGCTGCTGCGGGTAGGAATCGTCATCTGGAACCAGAATACTCACGCCTGAATCCGCGGCTTTTTTCAATTCGGCTTCGACGTTTATTTCGCCTTTTTTCCTGAGTATCTCCTGCGCGTACTGGATGGGAAATTCACCGGCGGCGGAAATTTCACTGGCCTGGCTTTCAAAAATCCTTGAAGCGCTGCCAAAATAAGCTATAAGCCTGTTCGCGCGTATCACGCCTATGTCGGGCATCATATTCAATAAAACACGCGCATTTAACTCTGGTAAACGCATAATTCCTGGCCAATCATACTATAGAATTTGTTGATGGAAGGAGAAGCTATCCCTTAAGCAAACTGATTCTTTTTTCGGCCTCGTTGCAATCAACCGAGTTAGGGTATTTTTCTATCAACTTCTGATACTGTTCAATCGCGCCGCGCTTGTCTTCCAAATCGTCATACACTTTTGCCAGGGAAAACTGCGCCCTAGCCGCCCAGTTTGATTCAGGGTATTGGCTGACAACCTTGCTGAACCTGTATTTCGCGCCATCCCAGTTGGAAAAAACAACGTGGCCCTGGCCAATGTAATAATGAAACCCGGACACCCATTCCCACTCCGGGCGGGCATCCAGGTATTCGGTCAGTTTCCCCGAGGAATTGAGGTACTTCAACCCGTAATACGAGCCCACGACCAATACCCCTAATATCAAAATTTTCTTGAACATGTGACGCTGCTTATTTCTCCGGAATTATCTTTATTAGATCGCCCTTTACGATAGGTTCGTATGACCTATATACCACAGCGGTTGAACTGTATTCATTTACCTGCTTGGTTACTTCAATCTGCCCCACATAGCGGATTTGCAGCCCAATCACCATACCGTTCTCGCCCTTAACCTTCCCTTTTTTCCTGAGAACCTGGCACATAGTGCCATTTTTTATACCGCTTTCCGAACCGATATCCAGGTAAACGACATCACCCTGGGCGATCATGGTTTTTTCACCTTTCACACCTGAAATAATCCCGTCAAATTCAAAATCAAGCGGGGCTACAAATCCCGCAGGATCCAGATTACTGGTATTTCTCCTGGGTTTCCTGGGCTCCGGTTTTTCAACAGGAACTTCCTTGACCGGTTCTTCAATAACTGGCTCCTCTACAACTTCCGGGGCAGGGTCTTCTTCGGAAGCTGTATCCACGGGTTCCGTGGTTTCGACGGGCTCCGCGGCTTCCGCAACTTCTGCTGCTTCTTCCTTCGGAGGTTCTTCAACCGCAGTTTTTGCGGGTTCCGAGGACGGTTCCGGAGCAGCCGCTTCAGGCGCCGGGGCTACTTCTTCTTGGGCCGGCTCTTCCGTGGCAGGTTCAACGGGAGCGGCTTCTGCAGGAGCCTGTTCCCGCGCAATTTCTTCGGCCTGCGGTGTTTCCGAGGCAAGAACCTCGGCTTCTGCGGCCTTGGCGGAAGGTATCACAATTTCTTGGTCAACTAAGATCAAGTCCGGGTTTTTTATGGTGTCCTTATTAGAATTATAAATTTTTTTCCACTGCCAGGGATTATTGTAATACTTCCCGGCCAGGTCCCACAAGGTGTCTTTCTGAACCACCTTGTAATTCATGTCTTCGGCAGACATACCGGCAAAACTTAAAAAGACAAAAACAAAACCCAATAAAAGAACATAAGACTTTTTCATTTTTCTACCCCGCTTAATAGGTGTACCTGCTATATAAGGAATACAATAAATATCAATACTCCTAATTAATATAATTATATTCAATTACTAAGAGCCCTGTCAACCAAGCCCGCCGAATACCGGCGAACACTGGTTACAAGGCGTTTTCACGCGTGTTCGCGAGCTTACCATTAACCTGAAATAACCAGCAGAAAAACTCGGTTATGCAGATACCAATTATGGCGCCGCCTATCACGTCACTAAGGAAATGGACACCTACGTAGATCCTGCTGATACCAACGATTGCAGCGACAATAAAAAAGAGCCAAGAATATTTTTTTATCATTTTGCTTAAAAATACCGCCGCGGTAAAAATCGCCATCGTGTGCCCGGATGGGAAGCCATGCTCCCTGAATGCCGGAGAGAGAAGCTTTATATCCGCTATTCTCTGAAGGGGCCTCGGCCGGTTGAAAAGGTATTTAAGTACCTGCACGACCACACCGCCGATTATAAGTATTGTTAGAAAAAAAATAAAATTAAACTTGAAGTTTTTCCGGTCGTGAAAGTAAAGAATTATCCCCAGCAGGGGAACAATCGCTATGCCGTCGCCCATCATGGTCATCACGATCATAATCCCGTCGCAGACATCCGAGTCCGTGGAATGGTTTATGAAAATCACGGCTCTGTCGTCAAAATGATTAAAGGACGATTTGAACCTCTCCCACCTTGTTTCGCACCTTGCCCCCGCAGCGCAGGTCGCCGCTATAAAAAACATCAGGAAGAGTATTTTTTTCATTGTCTTGATTACTCAGTTGCTCAAAAGCGTGTACCCGCCGGAATCCTTGCACACAGAAACGCCGTACGGTATCACGCTGCCGAGCATGCTTCTTTTTGTTATTATGAACACCTTACCCCCGCTGGCCTGGTGATTCGCTATCACGCATTCAAGCATGGCATCTTCCTCAGGCGAAAGGAACTTGACTTTTTTCTGCGAGTAATAAACAATACTGGGCTGCTGGAGTGCGTACACCACCAGCGAGGAATCCTCCCCGCATTTGTTTTTTACTTCCAGCGACAACTCGTGAAGCCCGCCCTGCACGTAAAACCACGCTCTCGGCAGGAGCTGGGACGTCATAATGAAATTAAAAAAGAACATTCCCGCGGCTATTACCCCGAACGCCCACAACCTGAAACTGTATTTAAAACAGAAGAACACCCCGGCAATCAATAATACCAAAATAATCGATAAAATTACAGGGCTCAACCCCAGGGAGATTTCCTGCGCCAGGAACGGATTGTCAAGTTTTGACTTTGCCATGCTTATCAGCTGTTCATTCAACCCCAGCAGCACGCACATTACGAGCGCGCCGAACAACAGGATGTACAGTGAAATATTTGTATCTACACGGAAACATCCTTCGTCAGCCTGCATGTATTCGTTCCACCAGTTTGCGACAATAATGCTCACGGGCACGAACGCCGGCACGATGTAATTGGGCAATTTGGTCTGGGCTATTGAAAAAAACACGAACGGCACAACTATCCACAGCAGGACAAAGAAAAGTTTTTTGTCCTTCTTTACCGACCTGAATATTCCCGAAGGCAGAAACGCGGACCATGGGTAAAAACCGAAAAGTAAAACGAAGAAATAATAGAAAATACTGCCGGAATGGCCTTCAAATGAGGACGAAAACCTTGAGATATTGTGGTACAGGAAAAAGTCCCGGGCGAACCCGCCCTTTGTCATGATTGTCACAACCAGGTACCAAGGCAGGCTTATAGCAAGGAAAACCAGCGCGCCCTTTAAAAACCCCATTTCCCTGAATTTGTTGAGTTCCCCCGAAAAAAACAGGAAACAGAAAATCACCAGAGCCGGGATAACAATGCCAGACGGGCCCTTTGTCAGGACAGCCAGCGCGCTGAAAATAAACACCCATAAGTAATAGCGCCTATCACCATGGAAGTACGCGGTCATATAGGAGAACAGGCTGCAGGATATCAGCAGCATCAGCAGGGCGTCCATGGTCGCCGCCTTCGAAACCACCATCATCTCTATGTTGGTAAGCAGTATAACGCAGGCCATGGCGGCCATGGGCTTGTTAAAAAGCCGGGAGACAAAAAAATAGATAGCAAACAGCGCGGCCAGCATAAAAAAAGCGCTCGGCAGGCGGGAAGATAATTCGCTGACCCCGAAAAGCTTGTAGCTGGCGCTTTCAAACCAGTAAAAAAGCACCGGCTTGTGCAGGAAAGGCAGGTAATTGAACTGCGGGGTTATATAATTTCCGGTCTCGGCCATCTCGCGCGAAACTTCCGAGTAATAGGCCTCGTCGTCGTCAAAAAGGCCGCACGAATCCAATCCGTAGAAAAGGTAGAATAATACAGACACACCAAAGAGAATGTATTTCAGGTTTTTCATTTTTTGAACTGGTGCAACGCCCGTTTAAACCAGCCTTTTGTCCATCGACCGGTACCCGACAGCTTCCGCGATATCCCGCGCCTCGATCATATCACAGCCGCGCAAGTCGGCCACGGTCCTGGACACTTTTATTATGCTGTCAAAAGCCCTGGCGGATAGCCCCATCCTTTCAACCGCCTGTTTCAGCAGTTTCTTGGAAGGTTCGTCCAGCCGGCAGAATTTTTTAACCTGCGCGGGTTTCATCCTGGAATTCGTGTATATTTTTTCGCCCTTGAACCTTTCCAGCTGGGTTTCCCTGGCCCTGACTACGCGCGCGCGGATCGCCCCGGAACTTTCCGCGGGCAGTGCGTCTTCCAGGAGTTCCGCGGATTTAAGGGCCGGCACTTCCAGGTGGATGTCTATCCTGTCAAGCAGGGGGCCGGAGATCTTGTTCA
>MGVM01000126.1:6356-6616 GCA_001800495.1 Elusimicrobia bacterium RIFOXYB2_FULL_48_7 | reverse complement strand
TATTGATCCCCTCTCCCGGATTTGCGTCGCACAGTGAACAAATTATTCAATTTGGCGGGGTACCGGTATTTGTCCCGCTCAACCAAGAAGATGGGTGGTCATGGGGCATGGATGCGGTGCAGAAAAGCATCACTTCAAAAACTCGAGTCATACTTTTTTCCAACCCTTCAAATCCAACGGGTGCCGTACATACCACAGAGGAGCTCAAACAGCTTGCAGCTATCGCTATCAAGCACGATTTGATAATCATCGCGGATGAA
>MGVM01000126.1:2363-6235 GCA_001800495.1 Elusimicrobia bacterium RIFOXYB2_FULL_48_7 | reverse complement strand
TCATTTCGGAACACTGGGGCATAAATTACAAGTTCATCAAGGACACCCTGCTTAGCGGCTATTCTCTTGAAACCCAGGCGTACGACGTGGCAATCATGTATACGCTTTTCGGGAAATATTCAGTCGGAGTAATATCCCAGAATGTCGGCAACGCGGTTTCCTACAGGAACACCCGCGAACTCCTGCCAAGGGCTACGGTTGTGGGAGTGGCCTACAATTCATCCACGCTGCTGCTTACCGTTGATACAATTAATTACCAGGACGGCAACACCAGGGTTAACTACGGCACCGAATTCCATATGGGCAGGGCTCTGTTCCTGCGCGGCGGCATTAAAAAAGGCGGCCCCTCTGAGGTGACTACGATGGGCGCCGGCTTACTGACGGGAAAAATACAGTTTGATTACGGAGTGGACATGTCAAACGACTTTAACAAATCGCAGAAAATATCGTTTTCCATAATGTTCGAATGATACATATAGTAAACCTGACAAAATATTTCGGCAACCAGATGCTTTACGACAACGTGACCCTGGGCATCAATCCCAGGGAAAAAATCGGCCTTGTCGGAAGGAACGGCCACGGGAAAACAACGCTTTTCAACCTGATCCTTGGCAAGACCGAACCGGATTCAGGTGAGATCTCCATCCCGAACGGTTACAGGATAGGCCACCTGGAACAGCACATGAACTTCACCCAGGATACGGTTTTGAAGGAAGCCTGCCTGGGCCTGCGGGAAGAAAACAAATACGATACCTGGAAAGCTGAAAAAATACTTTCCGGCCTTGGTTTCTCGCAGGACGACATGCACAGGCCCTGTTCCTCCTTCTCCGGCGGTTACCAGATACGCCTGAACCTGGCAAAGGTGCTGGTGTCCGAGCCGGACCTCCTCCTGCTTGACGAACCCAACAACTACCTGGACATTGTCGCTTCCCGCTGGCTGATAAGCTTCCTGAATACCTGGCAGGGCGAGTTGATACTCATAACCCACGACAGGGGCTTCATGGACAGCGTAACTACCCATACCGCGGGTATCCACAGGAAAAAAATAAAAAAGATAAAGGGCAACACCGAGAAACTTTACCAGCAGATACAGACGGAAGAGGAAGTTTATGAGAAAACCCTTGTAAACGAGGAAAACAAGAAACGCCAGCTTGAAATATTCATTGCCAGGTTCAAGGCCAAGGCCCGGCTTGCCAGCCAGGTGCAGTCAAAGGTAAAGGCGCTTGAAAAAATGGGAGAGAAGGAGCACCTCGAGAGGATCGAGACGCTGAATTTCTCCTTCAACTCCGTGCCTTTCGTCTCAACATACATGCTTAACGCGGAGGAAATAGCTTTTTCATACACCGGGCAGGAACCCTGGTTGATAAACCGTTTTTCGCTGGCCACGGGCAAAAAAGAAAGGATCTGCGTGATAGGGAAAAACGGAAAAGGCAAATCCACCTTGTTGAAGCTTTTTGCTAACGAACTCACCACACTTTCCGGCACTATAAAATTCAACCCGGCACTCAAAACCGGCTATTTCGGCCAGCCAAACATACTGCGGCTGACCCCCTCAAGCACCGTGCTGGATGAAATAATGATGTCAAACCCGGCCTGCAACCTGCAGACCGCGCGCAACATAGCGGGAATGTTCATGTTCAAGGGAGACGACGCGCTTAAGCCTGTATCAGTGCTATCCGGCGGCGAGAAAAACAGGGTCATGATGGCGAAAATTGTCGTAACCCCCTGTCAGCTCCTGCTTCTGGACGAACCCACCAACCACCTGGACATGGATTCCTGCGACGCCCTGCTTGACGCGATAGACGAGTTCGAAGGTTCGGTAATTATGGTCACCCACGACGAAAACTTCCTTAAAAGAATAGCCAGGCGCCTGGTAATTTTTGACAAGGAAAAAATCACGCTTTACGAAGGCGGGTACCAGGATTTCCTTGAAAATATCGGCTGGGAAGACGAGAAAAACACCGGCGACGGCTCTTATGAAGACGCCGGCTCCTCACGGCAGAAAGAACCAGACCTCAGCAACACGTTCCACAACAAGAAAACTTACCGGAAACTTAAAGCGGAGATAATGAAGGAAAGGGATGACGTTCTGCGGCCGCTTAAAACTGAAATAAACCGGCTTGAAAAAGCTATTTCGGTAATGGAACGCGAAATCCAGGCAAATGATGAGATCCTGATAAAAGCGTCAACGGAAGGAGACGGGCCGAAAATAGCCGAATCATCCAAAAGAAACAGCAAATTAAGGCAGGAGATACCCCTGTCCTATGACGCCCTCTGCAAGATTACCACCGAATATGAAACCCTTCAGAAGGAATTCGAAGCCCGGCTCTCCGCCATCCAGAGTATATAGCCCTGAACCTGTCTTTTTTTACCCCCCTCTTGACATATATTGTTTAACTTGCTAATATATTGTCGTAGTGAAGTTTGAAATTACAAAAATTCTTCAAGTAACAACCCCGATTGATCTGTTTCTCACACCAGAAGGCAGTATCATGTCAGTTGTACCCACGATTCTTGTAATGTTTCAAAAATCAACGCTTCACATAAGTAGGTGAATTTTTTCAATGAAAGGCAAAGTTAAATGGTTTAACTCCGGCAAAGGTTATGGTTTCATAACCCCGGAAGAAGGCGCAGACGTATTCGTACACTTTTCATCCATCGTGGGTGAAGGTTACAAAAGCCTGAACGAAGGGGACAACGTCGAGTTCGACGTTATCACTGACGCGAAGGGCGCAAAGGCGCAGAACGTAAAGAAGATATAATAATCTTCTTTAGCATGGCAATAGTTGTTCACAAGCAACAATTACTTGCAAAAACTAAAAACCACTCCGAGTATTTCGGAGTGGTTTTTTTTGAGCACAGTGCGAAACCTTTATCCCAAACTTGTCGACAGTTTGGATTTCGCACCTTGCTCAAATCCCGCTCTCTTTCATGAATACCTTGTCTATCTTTGACAACAAATCCTTCATTTCAAATGGTTTTGTCAGAAGGTCTGACGCGCCAAGCAATTGTACGTCCCTGGGCGTCAGGAAATCAGAAAGAGCCGTGACGATCAGCACAGGAATCCCCTTGGTCCGGGGATTACCCTTTATAGCCCTGCAGAGCGCCATGCCATCCACCTCCGGAAGCAGCACGTCAAGAATTATCATATCCGGAATATCTTCCGATAATACCTGAAGCGCTTTTGTGCCGGTGCCGGCGGTTAAAACGTGGTAACCGGCATGCTCCAGCCCAATTTTTGTCATTTCCCTGATCTCATCATCATCCTCAACAACAAGTATCCTTTCCTTTCTCATATATTATCGCTCTCCCCTGCAGTCAATCGCTGCAGGAATTCCTGTATTTTGCGGTCAAGTAGGATATGAGACCTCTTTATGGGTTTTTTTAGAGATATTCCTTCCAGCGAAACGCACCTGCTAAGCGCAACATAAAGCTGGCCGTGCGCGAAAGTGCCCGAACCGATATCGATTATAACCTTGCCGAACGTCTTGCCCTGGCTTTTGTGTATAGTGATAGCCCAGGCGAGTTTCATCGGGTACTGGGTGAATGTGCCCGCCGCCTCGGTCTCAATACCTCGCGTGTGCTCGTTCAATTTATAATGGAGCACTTCCCAGGTATGAGGCAGAACTTCCTCTATGCGGCCGTCCGACAGCTCAATAGTGATAACGTCGTGCCCCTCGTCGGAGAACCCGATATCCAGTATTTTGCCTACGGAACCGTTTACCCATCTGCCGGACGCGTCGTTGTTAAGCATCATTACCTGCGCGTTCCGCGCAACCTGCAGTTCGCAGTCTGTAGGGTATGATTTTTCGCTGAAATTGCCCGCCACGTCCGCCTGGTAAACCGAGACTTCGGCTTCCAGCTCGCGCAAG